>JASFUJ010000431.1:0-4147 GCA_050050355.1 Acidobacteriota bacterium | reverse complement strand
TCGAACGGGTAGGTGGGCAGCACGATGCGGCGCCCGGCGAGCTCCGGGGGCTCGCCGCCCCCGACGAACCTCCGCGCCGACGCCTCCGGGCCGCTCCCGGCCTCCGGGTCCGGGCGCGGATGAGCGCCTTTCCGGTCGCCCGGATCGCCGGCGCGGCCGGAGAAGATCCCGTCGGCCGTCCCGCCGTCGGCGAAGGCGCCGAGCTTTGCAGCCAGCTCCTCCGTCGAGGAGGCCACCACGGCCAGGCGACGGGCGAACCGGGCCCGGCCGGTCGCCGCGGTGAAGGCCACGTCCTCGAGCCGGGTGTCCGGCGCCGCGATCAGCGCATCGCGGTAGCGCCCGGCGAGCGCGCGCAGGGCGGAGCCGCTCCGGGCCGAGAGCGCCACGACCCGGTGCGCCGCCGGGTCGGCCGCCCCCGCGTCCGGCGCCGACTCCGGTTCCGACTCCGGTTCCGACTCCGAAAGGGGGGGCGCCTCGAGGACGACGTGGGCGTTGGTGCCGCTCATGCCGAAGGAGCTCACTCCCACGCGGCGGGCCGCCCGCTCCGGAGCGGGTTCCGGCCAGGGCACCGCCTCGGTGGGGATCCGCAGCCCCATCCGGTCCCACGGCAGATGGGCCGCGGGCTCCCGGAAGTGGAGATGGGGCGGGATCAGCCCATGGCGGACCACGAGCGCCGCCTTGATCAGCGACGCCACGCCGGCCGCGGCCTCCAGGTGCCCCAGGTTGGTCTTGACCGAGCCGACGTAGAGCCCGGGCTCCGGCCCGCTCCCGCCGTAGACGTCGGCCAGGGCCTCGAGCTCGATGGCGTCGCCCAGCGGGGTGCCGGTGCCGTGGGCCTCGACGTAGCCGACCGCGGCCGGCTCGAGGGCGGCGTCGGCCAGGGCGGTCCGGATCACCGCCCGCTGCGCGGTGCCGCTGGGAGCGGTCAGGCCGTTGCTGCGGCCGTCGTGGTTGACGGCGGTGCCCCGGATCACCGCCTGGATCGGATCGCCCCCGGCGAGCGCCCGGTCGAGCCGCTCGAGCACCAGGACCCCGCACCCCTCGCCGCGCACCGTACCGTCGGCCGCGGCGTCGAACGCCTTGCACCGCCCGTCCGGCGCCAGCGCGCCGAGCTTCGACATCCCCACCGAGGCCTCCGGCGTGAGCATCAGGTTGACGCCGGCGACCAGGGCCAGGTCGCACTCCCCGGCGCGGAGGCTCCGGCAGGCCAGGTGGACCGCGGTGAGCGAGGAAGAGCAGGCGGTGTCGAGCTGGATCGCCGGACCGGTGAGCCCGAGGACGTAGGCGAGCCGGCCGGCGGCCATGCAGCGCAGACTGCCGAGCGTGGTGTAGCGGTCCACCCGCCGGAGGTCTCCGGAGCGGAACCCGAGCCCCGAGTAGTCGTCCATGAAGGAGCCCACGAAGACGCCGGTCCGGCTGCCCCGCAGGCGGTCGGGGGCCCGGCCCGCCCGCTCCAGCGCCTCCCACGCCACCTCCAGGAGGAGCCGCTGCTGCGGATCGATGGCCGCGGCCTCCCGGGGGGAGATGCCGAACGGCCCCGGGTCGAAGCGGTCCACGTCCGCCACGAAGCCCCCGTGGCGGGTGGCGACCTTCCCCGGAGCGTCCGGATCGGGATCGTAGAGGGCGTCGGCCGACCAGCGCTCCGCCGGCACCTCCGACACGGCGTGGACGGCGTCCCGGAGCAGGCGCCAGTAGCTCTCCGGCCCGTCGATCCCTCCGGGAAGGCGGCAACCCAGGCCCACGATCGCGATCGGCGCGTGGGACGCGCGCCGCGCCGCGTCGAGCTCGGAGCGGAGGCGGCGGATCTCCCGGTACGCTCCCTCGAGCAGGGCGCGCCGGTCGCCGGGGTCGGGCCGCTCGGTCACTCGGACCGTTCCTGCCGCGCGGCGGCAATCTCGTCGGCGAGCAGCCGAACGAGCTCCTCTTCCGAGCGGTGGACCGGGTCGTCGGCGTCCGGCGTCGGGGCGCCGGAGGGCACCGCGCCCTCCGGCTCCGGCGCCAGCCGCTCGATCAGGGCGTCCGGCGTGGGGGCGCTCCACAGCAGGGTGGCCGGGAGCCGGAGCCCCGTCCAGCTCGAGAGGTCCCCGGCGAGCTGGACCGCCAGCGCCGAGGTGAGCCCATGATCGAAGAAGCTGAGCCCGGGGGCGAGCGAGCCCGGCGCGAGGCCGGCCCGGCTCTCGAGCCACTCGCCCAGCCAGCCGCGCAGCGCGTCCCCGGAGGGGCGGGCGGCGGCGGAGCCCCCGGCCGGCTCCTGACCGGCCGGCTCCTGACCAGGTCGCTGTCGGGCGGCGGCCGCGTGGCGCTCCCGGAGGACCCGCTTGAGGACCTTGCCGGTGGGGTTGCGGGGGATCTCGTCCACCCGCTCGATCTCGGTCGGGACCTTGAAGCCCGCCAGGCGCTCCCGACACAGGGCGAGGAGCTCGTCCGTCGGGACCGGGTGGGCCGGCGTCTGCGCCCGGAGGACCACCGCGGCGCAGACCCGCTCCCCCAGCACGGGATCGGGCGCCCCGTAGACCGCCGCCTCGGCCACGGCCGGATGGCTCCGCAGGCAGGCCTCCACCTCGGCCGGGAACACCTTCTGGCCCCCGACGTTCACCAGGTCCTTGAGGCGATCGTGGAGATGGAAGTAGCCGTCCGCGTCCCGCCACCCGAGGTCGCCGGTGTGGAACCAGCCGCCCCGGAGGGCCTCGGCCGTCTCTTCCGGCCGGTTCCAGTAGCCCGACATGACGTTCGATCCGCGGACCAGGATCTCCCCCACCTCGCCCGCCGGCAGGTCCCGGCCGTCGGAGACGTCCACGACCTTCATCTCGACCCCGTCGATCGGCGTGCCGATCGACCCCGGCCGGTGCTCCCGGTCGTGGTTGTAGCTGGCGAACGGAGAGGTCTCGGTGAGCCCGTAGCCCTGGTGGATCGGGCGGCCGAAGCGCTCGCGCCAGCGGTCTTCGAGGTCGCGCGGCAACGACGCGGCGGCCGAGAAGTAGTAGGTCACCGTCGCCAGCTCCTCCGGCGTGGCCCGCTCCAGGAGGATGCGGTAGGTCGTGGGGACCCCGAAGAACCGGGTCACCCGGTGGACGGCCACCGAGGACAGCACCCGCTCCGGGTCGAACCGGCGGTGGAGGATCACGGTGGCGCCGGCGTGCAGGCCGCTCAGCAGCACCGCGTTCTGGCCGAAGCAGTGGTACAGGGGAAGGAACAGGATCAGCCGGTCCTCCGCGTGGAGGCCGAGGTGCCGTCGCTTCGCCTCGACGTTCGAGGTCACGTTGCCGTGGGAGAGGACGGCCCCCTTGGGCCGGCCGGTGGTCCCCGAGGTGTAGACGATCGCCGCCGGGTCGTCCGGGTCCATCTCCAGGCCGGGGACGTCCGCGGGACCGCCGGCCAGGAGCTCGTCCCAGGACAGATCCGCCGGGCGGGCGCTCTCCGCGCGCCCGGTGACGACCACCGTCCCGAGGTCCGGCAGCTCACCGTCGGGCAGCCTGCCACGGAGCTCCCCGCCGGCGATCACCACCCGCGCGCCGCTGTCCCGGAACAGCGTCCCCGCCTCGGCCGCCGACAGCGACGGGTTGACCGCGACGGTGATCGCGCCCAGCTTCTGGACTCCCAGGTAGGCGATCGCGAACTCCGGCACGTTGGGCAGGAGCAGACCGACGCGAGCTCCCCGTTCCACCCCGAGCTCCCGCAGCCCCGCCGCACACCGCCCGGCGGCGGCATCGAGCGCGCCGTAGGACCAGACTCCGCCCTCGAACAGGAGGGCGCTCCGGGCGCTCTCCTCCCGGGCACGGCGCTCGATGCTCCGCGTGACGTTCATGCTCCTTCCCGTCGGTGGCGGTTTCCCCAGCCACGAATCCCTACAGAATGTCCTGTAACCAAACGAGTATATTCGAACCTGATTTCCGGTCAAGGAGGGGCCGGCCGGCATTCCGTCAGGGCGGGGTTCAAACAAGAACGGCGGCTTCCCGCGTGAGGAAGCCGCCGTCGGATGGCCGGGCCGGAGGTGACCCGGGGGAACGAGGAGCGGGGCCGGGCCGATCTACTCGGAGCTCTCCGCTTCCGCGGTGGGCAGCGACCGGATGTCCTCCTCGGAGAAGTCGAAGAAGAGGTCGTCCTCCACCTCCGGCTCCAGGTCGTACTCCTCCTCCTCCAGGTGGAA
>JASFUJ010000430.1:0-4151 GCA_050050355.1 Acidobacteriota bacterium | reverse complement strand
CGACCTCGTGATCCTCGGCGGCCTCCAACAACCGCTCCGCGAGCCGGGCCATCGTCTGCTCCTCGGTGTCGCGGATCTCGTTGAGCTGCAGGTAGACCAGGTGCTCGCCGGAGGTCCTCCGACCGCTCTCGAGCGGACGGATCTCGAGCCGGTGGGCCCGCGCCCGGGGACGCGGGTCGGCCGGCGAGGCTGTCTCGACCGGCGTCTGGAGCGCCCTCCCCCAGCGGAGACCACCGAGCGACGCGAGCCGGAGCGGCTCGACCTGCAGCGCGAACCGCTCACCCCCGTCCCGCCGGAGCGTGAGCTCGGCCACGCCGTCCTCGGCCACGACCCCCAGACCCTGGAGCATCTCGGGGACGGAGAGGCCCGAGGCGAGGCGCGCCTTGCGCCCGACGTCGTTGTCCGCCGAGACGAACGGCGCCAGCTCCTCCAGGATCTCCTCGACCGGGCGGCCGCCGACGGCGAGAAGCTCGGCCCCCCGAGCCTCCTCGGCTCCCCGGCCGGCGAGGGTGATCCAGACGCCGTCGTCGAACAGCCAGGCG
This sequence comes from Acidobacteriota bacterium, assembly GCA_050050355.1. Classification (GTDB taxonomy): domain Bacteria; phylum Acidobacteriota; class Thermoanaerobaculia; order Multivoradales; family DATKCC01; genus JASFUJ01. The sequence continues at coordinate 3,609 of JASFUJ010000430.1, read as the reverse complement.
GTGAACGGGTAGAAGCCCCAGTCCAGCGGCCGCTGGAACGGCGAGATGCCGGTGTGCCCGGTGCCGACCCCGGGGAGCGACGCGACGCCCATGAGCTCGAGGATCGTCCGCTGGCGCGGCAGCCCGGAGAGCCTCGACTCGAGCGTCGGTGTGACTTCGAAGTCGGCCTCGAAGGCCGCCCGATCGACCGCCTCGCCGAACCGGACGAAGCGCCGCGGGAGCTCCCGGGCGAGGAAGCCCAGGTCCTCGGCCCAGGCTCCGGCGGAGAGCTCGCCGGGGATCTCTTCGCCTTCGAGGAGGGCGGCGTGGTCCGGCCGGATCTTCGACCAGACGAAGTCCGAGCCGTTCGCCGACCACCAGGCCAGCGCCGCGCCCATCGTCAGCACGAGCAGCGCCGTCAACCCGAAGACAAGTTTCTTCCACAGAGCCATCCCGCGCATTCCGGGTCCCATCGGTCCCTCCTCCGTCGTCTCGTCGAGTGCGGTCGTGTGCCGGACCCTACGCCGAGCCGCGCCCCGGGTTTCACCGGACGGAGAACCATCGACTCCGGATGCCGCCACCCCGGCCCTCGCCGCCGCGCCCGGCTCCACCTCCGGAACGCCCTCGGCCGGCGGCCGGGACGGGCGATCGGATCGGGGCCCGGATGGGCTCGCTCCGCGAGCTGCTACCCTTTCCTGAAGAAAGGAACCGGTTCATGACGGCACCCCTCCGATTCCCGATCCAGACGCTCCTGGTGCCGTGCCTGCTGGGCCTGCTTGCCGGTCCGGTCCCGGCGGAAGGTGCGAACGGAGCGAGCGGGGCGGAGGTCGAGGTGGAGGCGCTGCTCCGGAGGGCGCGGGCGGCCCTGGAGTCGGACCTGGCCGCCTGGGCGGAGCTCTCCTTCCGCCGGCGCGTGGTGCGCGAGCGCCTCGACGGGGACGGAGAGGTCTCCTGGCGCACCGAGTACCTGTTCCGGGTCCGGCCGGCTCCGGACCCGCCCGGAGGGTTCGACGAGACGCTGCTCTCGATCGACGGCGCCCGGCCCAGCCCTCGGGAGATCGAAGAGCACCGGCGCCTCGGGCGGTTCGAGAAACACTACCGGGCCGCCGTCGCCAGCGAGCTCGAGAACCCCTTCGGCGAGGATCTCCCACTGGCGCCGCTCCTGTTCGACCAGGAGCACCGCCGGGCCGGGCGGGAGACGGTGGACGGCATCCCCTGCCACCGGCTGCTCTTCGACGCCCGGGGGGAAGTCCCGGAGGCGTCGTCCGCGGAGGAGCTGAAGCGCGCCACCCGGGGCAGTCTCTGCCTCTCCGTGAAGGGCGCCCACCTGGTCGAAGCCGAGGTGGAGAGCGTGCGCCCCGTGCGGCAGGGTCCCATCCGCCTGAACCGGATCTCGATCCGCTTCGAGGGCCGGCCGGTCCGGTCGGCGTGGGTTCCGCGGGTCTTCCAGGTGGAGTCCGACGCCCGGCTCGGCCCCGTCCACCTGCGCAAGCGGAACCGCTACGAGTACACCGACTACCGCCGGCCGTGACGAGCGGTTCGGCCGCGGGCTCCGGTTCGGCTCGCCGAAGCCGGTGGGGTGGCTCGCTTCGCTCGCGGCCCCCGGCCTTCCGCGGGCTCCCGCCTCAGGTCAGCACGTTCTTCGTGGCCAGCCAGCGGGAGTAGAGCAACAGGAAGATCGCCAGGGCGGCGATGACGACGGTGAAGATCGCGGCTCCGGTGCCCATGATCTCGGCCCCGCTCGACAGGACGAAGTTGTAGATGCTGGTGAGGATCATGCCGACCAGGGAGATCCCGAACATCCAGACGGCCCAGCGCTTGCGGAGCAGCAGCCCGACGGCGCCCGCCAGACCTCCCCAGACGGCGAACGCCCAGCAGGACACCACCCAGGCCGGGAAGCCGTAGAAGTAGGCCAGTTGCTCGTCGCTGAACTGGCTCATGTACGACTCCATCCGGGTCTGTGTGGCCAGGTAGTCGAAGGCACCCATCAGGTTCCACAGCAGCGCCACCACGCCGACGATCCAGAGGTGGATCGGGGGTCTGACACGAGACTCGGGGACACCAGACTCGGGGCCGCCCGACACGGGCCGGCCCTGCACGCTCTCGCTCATGGCTTCCTCCTGTCCGAGGGTTCTGGGATGCCATACAGTACCACCATGGCCCGATCGCACGCCCCGCTCCCGACCGCCGCCCTCGCCGCGACCTTCGCCTGTGCCCTCGCGCTGCTCTCCCTGCTCTCCCCCGGGGCTTCCGCCGCCGCGGACGCCGGGCTCCGCTTCCGGGACGTGGCCGGCGCGGCCGGTGTCGACTTCCGCTACACCTTCGGGGACTTCGCCTACGACAACATCCTGGAGTCGAGCGGCTCCGGGGCCACCTGGTTCGACGCCGACGGCGACCTGGACCTGGACCTCTACCTGCTGAACGGGGCCTACCTGGAAGACGTCAGCGACCCCAAGGGCCGCGCCGTGACCGGGGCCACCAACCGCCTGTACTGCAACGATGGCGGCCGGTTCCACGACTGCACCGAGCGCTCCGGCCTGGGCGACCCCACCTGGAGCATGGCGGCGGCCGCGGCGGATTTCGACGACGACGGCGACACGGACCTCTTCGTGGCCGAGTACGGTCCGAACCGGCTCTACCGCAACCGGGGCGACGGCACCTTCGAGGAGGTGGCCGGGGAGCTGGGGCTCGAAGGCCCCCCGACGCTCCACGGGTTCACCAAGTGGAGCGCCGGGGGCGCCTGGTTCGACGCCGACGCCGACGGCGACCTGGACCTGATGGTCTGCAATTTCCTGGCGTTCGACCCGCAGCTCCTGGTCCCCGAGCGGCCGTGGGAGATGCCGGAGCCGGCGGTCTACGAGGGGCAGGCGAGCCTGCTCTATCTGCAGGAGCACGAGCCGGGACGTGGCATCCGGTTCCGCGACGCCACCCGGGAGGCGGGGCTCTTCCACCCGGACTCCAAGTGCATGGGCCTGACCGTCCTCGACTTCGACGGCGACGGCCGGCTGGACGTCTTCCAGGGCAACGACCACCAGGAGAACTTCCTCTTCCGGAGGCGACCGGACGGCACCTACGAGGAGCTGGCCCGGGAGGCCGGCGTGGCGGTCAACGACGCGGGGCTGCCCACCGGATCGATGCACGGCTCGCCCGGCGACGTGGACGGGGACGGCCGGCTCGACCTGCTGGTGACCGACCTGCGCCACGGCAGCCTCTACCGTCGCATGGGGCGGACCGGCCGGGCGGAGGGGGCGGTGCTGTTCGAGGACGTGACCTGGACGAGCGGCGTGGGCGGCCTGCTGGACGGCCTCGGCCAGTGGGGCGCAGGGCTCCACGACCTGGACCTCGACGGCGACCTGGACCTGTTCACCACCAACGGCGTGGCCCACATCCTCGTGCCGCAGCGCCCGACCCTGGCGGTCAACGACGGCCGGGGCCGCTTCGCCGACGCCCGGGACGGCGCGGGCGCCTATTTCCAGGGGGAGCGCTCCGGCCGCGCCGCCGCCTTCGCCGACTTCGACGACGACGGCGACCTGGACGTCGTGGTCAACCACGTGGACCACGAGGCCCGGGCCGCGCTGCTGCGCAACGACACTCCCCGGTCCACCGCCGGGCGGGACCGCCACTGGGTCG
>JASFUJ010000429.1:0-4152 GCA_050050355.1 Acidobacteriota bacterium | reverse complement strand
CGAGGCGTCCGAGCTCGCCGAACAGCCGCGCCCGCTCCGCCGCCTCCGCGGTCTCCGCGCCGAGATCGGTCCGTCCCACCAGCAGCAGCCGGGCGTCGTAGTGTTCGAGGAGGAAGGCGGCCACCTCGCGCCCGATCCCGCCGAGCCCGCCGCTGATCAGATAGAACCCCCCGGGGAGGAAGGGCAGCTCACGGCCCGGCCGCCGGCGCGGGCGGATCCTCTCGAGACGGGGGACCCACCGCGTACTGCCACGGTAGGCCACCTCCGCCGAGAAGCCTCCCTGCATCGACTCGCGATGGACACGTCGCGCGTCGGCCGCAATCTCGTCTGCCTCCAGGTCGATGTGCCGGCAGCGCACCCAGGAGAGCTCCGCCGGGACGGTCTTCAGCCACCCGCCCAGGGTCGCGCGAGCGGCCGCGACGGCGTCTCCGGTGGCGACGGCCTGGGCGCCCGTGGTCACCACCAGGAGCCGAAGCGTCTCCTCCCCGGAGCGGGCCGCGGCGAGCGCCTGCACCAGCGAGAGGATCCCCAGGACCCCCCGGTCGTGGGACGCCTCGAGCTCGGCGACGCCGGCCGGCTCCCGGGGCTCCCCGTAGCTCCACAGGACCACCACCCGATCGGGCCAGAAGCCCTGTTCGACCAGCGACTCGGCCAGCCAGCCCAGGTGAGATCCGCGCGAGGGGTCGATCCGGTACCGATCCCCGCCGTCCCATGCGCACTCATCCGCCGCGTGGACCATCCGGCAGTCGCAGCCGTCCTCGGCCAGAAGATCGCGGAGTCGCTCGCCCAGACCCTCGCCCTCGCCCAGAATCAGATGGCGAGCCGGCGGTGGATCGGTCACCGGACCGCGGAGCCGCTCGCGCCTCCAGACCTTCCGGAAGAACCAGTCGGGCAGGGTCTGGGAGGTCTCGAGCAAGAGATCCACCCGACGGAGCGCCGGCTCGAGCTCGCCCGCCTCGAAGCGCTCTTTCAACTGCGGCCGCTGGATCTTGCCGATCGCCGTCTTGGGAACCTCTTCGGCCGACAGCGGCACCAGGTACTCGGGAGTGAGCCCGGCCTTCCGCACCACCCGGCTCCGGATCTCCTGGAGGAGCTCCCGCAGCGGCTCCGCGCCGGAGACCCGCGGGGTGAAGAACACGGCCAGGTGGTCCGTGTCGCCGCCGACCCGGACCCCGCAGGCTGCGGTGAACGAGACCTCGACCCCCTCGACCTCCTCCACCACGGCTTCGATCTCGTGGGAGTAGTAGTTGATGCCGTTGACGATGATCACGTCCTTCTCGCGGCCCGTGATGGTGAGCCGGCCCTCGCGCAGGACGCCCAGGTCACCGGTCTGGAACCAGCCGTCGTCCGTGAACACCTCGGCGTCCAGCTCCGGCCTGCCGAAGTAGCCCGACGTCACCGGTGCACCCCGCACCTGGAGCCGGCCGGTGGCGCCTTCGGGCACCGGGGCGTCCGCCTCGTCGACGATGCGGAGCGACACCCCTGGGATCGGTCCGCCCACCTCCACGAAGGCATCGTCGTCGCTCGTGGACTCCAGCAGGAACCGGTGGGAGGAGGTCACCCCCGAGCAGGTCTCCGACATGCCCCAGGCCGGGCGCATGGCGGTCGGCGGCAGACCGTGCGGCGCCAGGAGGGTCAGGAAGCGCCGGGCCGTCCGCGCGACGATCGCCTCGCCGCCGTTGAGCAGGAAGCGCATGGACGAGAGGTCCCAGCTCCGCGACGCCAGCTCCGGCTGGTCCGCGACCAGGCCGTACGCGAAGTTGGGAGCCCAACTGATCGTGGCCCGGTACCGCTCGATCCAGTCCAGCCAGAGGAGGGGCCGTCGCAGTACCGGTTCGATCGGGGCCTGGATCTGCTCACAGCAGGTCCAGACGTCGCGCAGGTGGAACATGACGATCCCGCCCACGTGATCGAGCGGCATCCAGTTGAGCGAGACATCGTCCTCGCCGAAGCCGTCCAGCCGAGCCGAGGCCGCGGCCCGGGAGAGCAGCGCGAGGTGGCTCTGCTGCACGGCCTTGGCCCTGCCCGTGCTCCCCGAGGTGAGGAGCAGCAGCGCCAGGTCCTCGGGGTCGGCCCGGTGGGGCCGGGACACCGGCGTGCCGCGGGCGAGCTCGCCCGCGGTCGCCACCTGGAAGGCGCCGTCCCGGGAGAGGCCGCGCACCCGGTCTGCCACCGACTCACCCGCGGCGATCCACGGCCGGCCCAGGAGCTCCCAGGCGTTGCCGAGCTTCCGAGCCCCGGCGCTGTCCGGCTCATCGGTCGGTGGAACCGAGATCGGCACCGGCACGATCCCGCCCAGGATCGCGCCCCAGAAGACCGGAATGAAGTCCCGGCTCCGGTCGAGCTGCAAGATCAGGCGGTCGCCCGGCCCGAGGCCCAGGGCCCGCAAGCCGCCAGCGATCCGGCGCACCTCCTCCAGCAGATCCGCGTAGGTCTGTCGGGTCTCCTCACCCCCCTCTTCCAGGTGGACCACGCCGCGCCGTGACGCCTGCTCGGCCGCCCTCGCGAGCGCCTCCGGCAACGTCCGGGGAGCGTCCGCGCCCCACTCGACCGCCGTGCCATCGACGATCGAAGGCCGCCCCTCCCCGACCTGGGCCGGCTCTTCGGGGGCCACCGGCTCCGCGACCGCCGGACCCGACGTCCGCCGCCAGCCGGGCAGCAGGTCCGCCAGATGGAGTCGCCGCTCCGGAGGCCTCTCCTCGCGCACCACGAGCGCCACTTCGTCAGCCCCGGGGCCGGCTCCCGAAAGATGGCGCAGGGCCTCCTCCCACCGATCGATCCGTTCCGGGTCGATCGCCTCGAGGGGGGCGAGAGAGTCGACGTCCACCTCCCCCGTCTCGGTGAGCGGCAGGGCGGAGACCCGCACGTAGGAGCCCGGCACCGCCTGGCTCGGAAGCCGCTCGGCCAGCCCCTTCCGGAGGATCTCGGGCGACCACGTCCCGTCCACCACCACGTAGGCCACCAGCTCCCGGCCACCCGACGTCTCCCGGGCCGACACGGCACAGTCCACGACGCCGGGCTCTTCCGACAGCGCCCGCTCGATTCTCGCCGGATGGACGAGCACGCCGTCGATCCAGATCCGATCCATGCCGCCGCCGAGACGCTCGAGGACGCCCCCTGGGCGCCAGCGTGCACGCTCGCCGGTGCGGAGCAGCCGGGCTTCGGGTCGCGGATCGAACGGATCGGGCGAGAGCTCCTCGGCGACGTCTTCCCGGAGCTCGCCGACGGCCGACAGACCTCCGACGAGCACCTCGCCGACGGCCCCGTAGGGCACCGGGCGGAAGCCGCCGTCGACCAGGTAGAGCCGGGGCTCGGTCCTCGCCTTCAAGCCCGTCGGCAGATTTCCGAGGAGCTTCGCAGCGGCGCCGTCGGCATCCCGGTTCCACTCGCGGACCACCTGTCGGGCCTCGGCCTCGTGCAGCAGAGGGAGCTCGCCGACGGCCCGCTCCGGCTCGGCGGTGAGGCCCTCGAGCAGCACTTCGAAGCCGCGGGCGAGCCGTACGACGGTGGCCTCGTCGTAGAGGTCGGTGCTGTACGCCAGGCGGCCCTCCAGCTCGCCGTCCCGGTCCCACAGGTGGAGGGTGAGGTCGAAATGACTGACCTCCCAGTCCACCTCGGTGCGTCGCAGCTCGAGGCCGGGGGCCAGCGCGAGGTCGGGACTGACGGTCTGGAGGGCGAAGGCGATCTGGAACAGCGGGTTCGTGCTCGGGTCCCGATCCGGGGCGAGCTCCTCCACCAGGGTCTCGAAGGGCAGCCCCTGGTGGTCGTAGGCGGCGAAGAACCCTTCGTGGACCGTCCGCAGGAGGGACCCGAAGCCCGCCGCGGGATCGACCCGGGTCCGCAGGGGCAGCATGGAGACAAAGAACCCGATCAGCGCTTCCAGCTCGGACCAGCCGCGGTTGGCGACCGGGGTGCCCACCACCCAGTCCTCGCGCCCGCCGAAGCGCAGGAGGACGAGGTTGAACGCGGCGAACAGCGTCGTGAACAGGGTGGCGCTCTGGCTGCGGGCGAGCTCCTTCACCCGCCCGCCGAGGGCACCGGACAGGCGGAAGCGGTGCACCGCACCGCGGTAGCTCTGGACGGCGGGCCGGGGCCGGTCGCCGGGCAGCGATTGCAGCGCCCGCGCGCCCGCGAGCCGCTCGGTCCAGTAGG
>JASFUJ010000428.1:0-4155 GCA_050050355.1 Acidobacteriota bacterium | reverse complement strand
GCCGCCTGGCGATCCATCCGGCCGGCCCGGCCTCTCTGGCCGAGCTGGCGGCCGGCGTCGAGGACCGGCGGGCCACCAGCGTCTTCCTGACCACCGGGCTGTTCCACCAGCTCGCCACCCGGGAGGGGGCGGGGGAGCTGGCGCGGCTGGGCGCGGTCCGCTGGCTGGCCACCGGCGGCGACACCGCCTCGCCGGAGGTCTGCCGGCGGGTGCTCGGGGCGCTGCCGGGGACGGTCCTGGGGAACGCCTACGGCCCGACCGAGAACAGCTCGGTGACCACCGCCCACGTCATGGCCTCGGCGACCGGCGTGGCCGAGCCGGTGCCCATCGGGCGGCCGATCCCGGACACCACGGTGCACGTGGTCGACCCGGAGCTCCGTCCGGCGCCGGTGGGGGTGCCGGGCGAGCTGGTCACCGGCGGCGCCGGCCTGGCCCGCGGCTACCTGGGGCGCCCGGCGCTCACCGCCGAGCGCTTCGTCCCCGATCCGTTCGCCCCGGCCGCCGGGAGTCGCCTCTACCGTACCGGTGACCTGGTGCGCTGGCTCCCGGAGGGGCGGATCGAGTTCCTGGGGCGGATCGATCACCAGGTCAAGGTCCGCGGCTTCCGGATCGAGCCCGGCGAGGTGGAGGCGGTGCTCGCCCGGCATCCGGCCGTGGCGGAGGCGGTGGTGCTCGCCCGGCCGGCCCCGGACGGCGGGCCCGGCGGGGGCAAGGCGCTGGTGGCCTACGCGGTGGCGGCTCCCGGAGCCGCGCCGGAGCCCGCGGAGCTCCGGGGGCACCTGGCCGCCCGGCTGCCCGGGTTCATGGTGCCGGCCGCCGTGGTGGTGCTGCCCGAGCTGCCGCTCACCCCGAGCGGCAAGATCGACCGGCGCGCCCTGCCGGAGCCGGACTGGGCCGGGGCGGGCGGTCTCCGCTCCGGACGCGGGGACGGCGGGGCGGCGCCCCCGCGGACTCCGGTCGAAGAGGTGATCGCCGGCGTCTGGGCCGAGGTGCTCGGCGGCCCCGTTCCGGCGGACCTTGCGGCGGAGGCGCCCGGAGACGAGGCCCCGGCGATCGGCCGGGAGGACGACTTCTTCGCCGCCGGCGGGCACTCCCTGGCGGCCGCCCGGGTGGTGGCCAGGATGCGCGACGCTCTCGGGGTCGAGCTGCCGCTGGCGCGCCTGTTCGAGACGCCGACGGTGGCCGGCCTGGCGGAGGCGGTCGAACGGGAGCTGAGCGGGGGCGCGGGGGCGGCGGCGATCCCACCGGTTCGGCCGATCGGGCCGGCCGACGCGTCGTACGCCCCCATGTCGTTCGCCCAGGAACGGCTCTGGTTCCTCGACCGGCTGGAGCCGGACGCGCCCACCTACAACCTGCCGGCGATCTACCGGCTGTCGGGAGGGCTGGACGTTGCGGCCCTGGCCCGGAGCCTGCGCCGGATCGTGGCGCGGCACGAGGCCCTGCGCACCCGCTTCGAGGACGGTGGCGACGCGCCCCGCCAGGTGATCGCCCCGGCGGACGGGCCGCGGTCGCGCCTGCCGCTGCCGGTGGTGGACCTCTCGGCCCTGCCGGAGCCGGCCCGCCGGCGCGAGGCGGCGCTCCGGACCGCCCGGGAGTGCCGGCGGCCGTTCGACCTGGGATCCGGCGCGAGCGGGGGATCGCTGCTGCGGGCGCACCTGCTGCGGCTCACCCCGCCGGGGGCGCACGCCGAGCACCGGCTGCTCCTGGTCTTCCACCACATCGTCTCCGACGGCTGGTCGATCGGGGTCTTCGAGCGGGAGCTCTCCGCCCTCTACGGGGTCTTCCGCGGGATCGACCCGGCGTCCGACCCCCTGCCGCCGCTCCCCGTCCAGTACGTTGACTTCGCCCGCTGGCAGCGGGAGTGGCTCCGCGGCGAGGTCCTGGACGCCCAGCTCGCCCACTGGACCGGGCGGCTGGGGGACGCGCCGGCGGTGGAGCTCCCCGCCGACCGGCCGCGGCCGGCGCGGCCCACATACCGCGGGCGGCTGCTGCCGATCGCCTACCCGCCGGCGACCGCCCGCGGCCTGGAGGCCCTCGGCCGGCGCGAGGGGGCGACCGGATTCATGACGCTGCTCGCCGGCTTCGCGGCGCTCATCTCCCGCTGGACCGGTCACGACGACCTGGTGGTGGGCGCCCCGGTGGCCAACCGGCGCCGGGCCGAGCTGGAGGGGTTGATCGGCTTCTTCGTCAACACCCTGGCGCTGCGGATCGACCTGTCCGGGCCGTCCCCGTCGGACGCGTCCCCGCCGGACGGCCTCACCTTCCGCGGGCTGCTCGGCCGGGTGCGCCGTACGGCGATCGAGTCCTACGTCCACCAGGACCTGCCCTTCGAGCGGCTGGTGGAGGCGCTGGGGATCGAGCGCGACCCCTCCCGCAACCCGCTCTTCCAGGTGATGCTGTCGGTCGAGCCGGGTGGGGAGCGGGAGGCGCTCCGGACCTTCGGCGGGGGCGGCGGCAGCGAGCCGGGCCGGCCGGCCCTGGAGATCGCGCCGGAACCGGTGGACGCGGGCATCTCCAAGTTCGACCTCACCCTGTTCGCCCTGGCCGGCGGCGGTGAGCTCTCCGCCACCGCCGAGTACGCGGCGGACCTGTTCGACGGCGCCACCGTCCGGCGGTTGCTGGACCACCTGGGCACCCTCCTGGCGGCGGCGGTCGCCGATCCGGACGTCCCGGTGGCCGATCTGCCCCTGGTCTCCGCCGGCGAGCGCCACCAGGTGCTGGTGGAGTGGGGCGGACCGTCGCCGCTGCCGGGACGGCAGGCCGAAAGGCCCGGATCCGGATCGACCGACAGGGCCGGCCTCGGCGCCGCCTGCATCCACGAGCGCTTCTTCGCCCGGGCGGAGCGTACGCCGGACGCCGAGGCCCTGGTGGCGGGCGCCGAGCGCCTGACCTACCGGGAGCTGGCGCGGCGCGCCCGGGCGGTGGCGGGGAGCCTGGGCGGTCTCGCGCCGGAGGCCCGGGTGGGGATCTGCGCCGAGCGCACCGCCGACCTGGTGGCCGCGCTCCTCGGCACCCTGGCGGCGGGCGGCGTCTACGTGCCGCTCGACCCGGACTACCCACGGCGGCGGCTGGAGGGCATGCTGGCCGACTCCGGCGCCGTCGCCCTCCTCGCCGACGGGCCCCACCGGGAGCTGGCGGGCTCGCTGGCCGCCGCCGTCGGCGCCTCCGGTCCGGCCCCGGCGGTCCTGTCCCTCGAGGAGGCGGTGGCCGGGACGGACGCGGCTCCGATCCCGAAGCTGGAGCCGGGTCGGCTGGCCTACCTGATCTACACCTCCGGCTCCACCGGCCGCCCCAAGGGCGTGGCCATCGAGCACCGGGCGGCCTCGGCGCTGATCGACTGGTCCCGGCGGGCGTTCTCCGACGAAGAGCTCGCGGGAGTGGCCGCGGTCACCTCGATCAGCTTCGACCTGTCGGTCTTCGAGCTGTTCGTGCCCCTCGCCCGGGGCGGGCGGGTGATCCTGGCCGCCGACGCCCTGGCGCTCCCCGACCTGCCGGCGGCCGGCGAGGTGACGCTGCTCAACACGGTGCCGTCGAGCGCGGCGGAGCTGGAGCGGGCGGGGAAGATCCCGCCGGCGGCGGCGACCATCAACCTGGCCGGCGAGCCCCTGACCCGGGACCTGGTGGACCGCCTCCACGCCCTCCCGGGGGTGCGCCGGGTGCTCAACCTGTACGGACCGTCGGAGGACACCACGTACTCGACCTGGACGGAGGTGGCGGGGACCGAGGTGGGACGGGCTGGGCCGGACTCCGGGGACCGCCAGCCGACCATCGGCCGGGCAGTCGCCGGGACCGCCTCCCGGGTGGTCGACCGCTCCCTGCGGCCGGTGCCGATCGGGGTCCCCGGGGAGCTGCTCCTCGGCGGCGCCGGCCTCGCCCGGGGCTACCTGGGGCGGCCGGCCCTGACCGCCGAGCGCTGGGTGCCGGCTCCGGGCGGGGCCCGCCTCTACCGCACCGGCGACCTGGTCCGGCGGCTGCCCGACGGGCGGCTGGACTTCCTCGGGCGGATCGACCACCAGGTCAAGGTCCGCGGGTTCCGCATCGAGCTGGGCGAGGTGGAGGCGGCCCTGGCCGCCCTGCCGGAGGTGGCGGAGGCGGCGGCGGGCGTGCGCGGGACGGAGGCCGCCGACCGGCGGCTGGTGGCCTGGGTGGTGCCGT
>JASFUJ010000427.1:0-4157 GCA_050050355.1 Acidobacteriota bacterium | reverse complement strand
TGCGCTCCGCCGCGTGGGCGCCGGCCTCGCTCAGGAACCGGTCCTCGAACGACAGCGGCCGGAACTCCCCCGGCGCCCGCGGCGACCAGCCCCGGCTCCGCGCGTCGCGGGCCCGCAGCAGCTCGCCTGGCGCGTACGCCGAGACGAACGTGCCCGCCCCCGGGTCGTGGATCACCACGCCCCGGTTGGCCACCTCCACCAGCCCGCCGGCCGCCACGAGCACCGCCAGCCCCAGGCCCCGGACCGCCCGCACGGTCGGCGCCGCGGGGCGGAGCACGAACCGCCGCGGCGGTACCAGCGCCAGGCCGAAGAGGGTTCCGATCACCCCGCCCCAGCCGTTCAGCAGGGCGTCCTGGACGTCCCCGGCCCGCACCGGCGTGGCCCACTGAACCCACTCGTCCGCCACCCCCACCAGGACGGTGGCGAGGAGGGCCAGCACCGGCAGGAGAGCGTCCCGGAACCGGTGGCGCAGGACCTCCACCCAAAGGAAGCCGAGCAGGCCGTACTCCACCAGATGCACCCGCTCGACGAGCTGCACCCGCACGCCGCCCCGGTTCCAGAGCAGCACCTGGGCGGTCACCAGGGCGAGCGCCAGCGCCAGCAGGGTGTAGCGGAGCGCCCGGTGACGCCGGATCGACGCCGCCGCCCCGGCGAACGCCGCCAGGCCGACCGCCGCCAGGGCCAGCGCCAGGCCCCGGACGTACCAGTCCCCCAGGTGGTCCTCGATCAGCTTCCGGAGCTCCCCCAGCCAGGGCGCCGCCAGCGGCGCCGCCACCGACAGGGCGAGCACCGGCAGCCACCGGAGCCGGGCACGGGGGCCGGAACGGTGCGGGGCTCGAGTCGTGTCGGGGGCTTCCTGCAACGGCGCGCGCTCCTTCGGGCTCGTTCGGGCTCGGTTGGCCTCGGTCGGCCTCGGTCGGCCTTCTTCGGCCTCGTCGGGAGGGGAATTGTAGCGGGGACCGGCGCGTCATAATCGGCCGGTCATGAGACCAGCCGCCCCAGTCCGCCCCGGAGCCGCCCTCGCGGCCCTCCTCTTCGTCACCCTCGCCACGGTGGCCACGGCGGCGCCCGCCGCCCTTCCCGGAGCCCCGGCCCAGACCCGAGCCCAGGCCCGGATCGAGCCCCGGGCCGACGCCCCACCCGAGGCCCCGGCCGAAGCCCGACCCGAAGCCCGATCCGAGGTCAGACCCCGCATCCGCGACCTGGGCGTCGCGCCCGGGGTCTTGGAGCCCGGCCCCCGCAACACCATCACCGACGTGGCCGGGGTCCGGGTGGGGCACCGGACGGTGATCGAGGGGAGCTCGATCCGTACCGGGGTCACCGCGATCCTGCCCCACGGCGGCGACCTCTTCCGCGAGAAGGTCCCGGCCGCGGTGTTCGTGGGCAACGGCTTCGGCAAGGCCGCGGGGTTCTTGCAGGTGGACGAGCTGGGCACCCTCGAGACCCCGATCGTGTTGACCAACACCCTGGCCGTGGGCACCGCCGTCCGGACCGTGGTGGCCTGGACCCTGGAGCAGCCGGGCCACGAGAACGTCCGTTCGGTGAACGCCGTGGTGGGCGAGACCAACGACGGGCTCCTGAACGACATCCGCTCGCTGCCGATCCGGCCGGAGCACGTGCGGGCGGCGATCCAGGCGGCCGCCCGATCTCCGGAGGGGGCGCCGGTGGCCGAGGGCTCCGTGGGCGCCGGCACCGGCACCCGGGCCCTGGGCTGGAAGGGGGGGATCGGCACGGCGTCCCGGAGGCTGCCGGCGGAGCTCTCCGGCGGCGGGGCCGGCTGGACGGTCGGCGCGCTGGTGCAGTCCAACTTCGGCGGCGTGTTGCGGATCGACGGCGTGCCGGTCGGCGAGCTCCTGGGGCGCTACAGCTTCCGCGACGTGCTCGAAGGGGAGGGGGCGGACGCGGCGGACGCGGCCGGCCGGGGGGAGAGCTCCGGCGACGGCTCCTGCATGATCGTCCTCGCCACCGACGCCCCTCTCGACGCCCGCAACCTGGGCCGCCTCGCCCGCCGGGCCGTCCTCGCTCTCGGCCGGGTGGGCTCGTTCATGAGCAACGGCTCGGGGGACTTCGTCGTCGCCTTCTCCACCGCGAACCGGGTGCCCGAGCGGTCGGACGGCCCGGTGCGGGAGCTCACGACCGTCCGCAACGACGCCGTGAGCCCCCTCTTCCTGGCGGCGGTCGAAGCCGTCGAAGAGGCCGTCTACAACTCCCTGACCCGGGCCGAGACGGTGACCGGCCACCGGGGCCGCGCCGAGGCGATCCCCGTCGATCGGTTGCGGGAGGTTCTGGACGAGCACCGCGTCCGGAAGTGAGGTTGTGCCCCCTCACCCCGGCCCGGTCGGCCGGTGCTTGCCCCAGGTCCACCGGATCTCACCCGGGGTTCGATGCCGGTTGGGTGGCCGGCCTTCGCCGGGAGGCCGGCCGGGGCGGGGGACAAGGGGTTGCAGGGGCGATCCAGCCGAGTCGTCGGGGCGACCAGTGGAAGCTCGTCGCGCCCGCGCGCGTTGACACCCTCGACGCCATGGCCCCTCCGACGCCCAGCCACGCCCCGCGCGCCGCGACGCCGGTCCTCTCGGTCGCCCCGATGATGGACCGCACCGACCGGCACTTCCGCTCCCTGCTGCGGCGGATCACCCGGCACACCCTCCTCTACACGGAGATGGTCCACACCGGGGCGATCCTGCGCGGGGACCGGGAGCGGTTCCTGGGGTTCGATCCGGACGAGCGGCCGCTGGCGCTCCAGCTCGGCGGGGACGACCCGGAGGCCCTGGCCGAGTGCGCACGGATCGCCGCGGACCGGGGCTACGACGAGATCAACCTGAACGTCGGCTGCCCCAGCGACCGGGTACGGCAGGGGAGCTTCGGCGTCTGCCTGATGGGGCGGCCGGAGCGGGTGGCCGCGGCGGTGCGGGCGATGCGCCGGGCCGTCGCGGTGCCGGTGACGGTGAAGCACCGGATCGGCTTCGACGACCTGGACCGCTACGAGGACATGCTCCGGTTCGTGGACGGGGTGGCGGAGGCCGGCTGCGACCGGTTCACGGTCCACGCGCGGAAGGCCTGGCTCCGGGGCCTCGACCCGAAGCAGAACCGCAACGTGCCGCCGCTCCGCTACGAGGAGGTGTACCGGCTCAAGGAGGAGCGCCCGGAGCTGGAGATCGAGATCAACGGCGGCATCCGCACCCTCGACGAGGTGCGCGCCCACCTGGAGCGGGTCGACGGGGCGATGGTCGGGCGCGCGGCGTACGACGACCCGTTCGTCCTCGCCCGGGCGGACCGGGAGCTGTTCGGGGACGCCGTCGCCCGGGTGCCCACCCGTCGGCGGGTGATCGAGGAGCTGGTGCCCTACGTCGAGCGCCGCCTCGCCGCCGGGGACCCGCTCCACCGGGTGACCCGCCACCTGCTCGGGCTGGTCTCCGGCCGGCCGGGGGCGCGGGCCTGGCGGCGGCACCTGACCGAGGCGGCTCGACCCGCAGGGCCGGCAGACCCCGGGCCCGAGGTGCTGATCGAGGCCGCGGCCCGGGTGCCCGACGCGGTGCTGGACGAGACCCCGGGCCGGCCGGTCGCCGCCTGATGGCCGGCTCTCCCGATGCCCCCGCCCCGGCGGGCCCGGCCGCCTCCGCCTCGCTGGAGCGCTACCGTCCGCTGATCGACGACTGGCCGGCCTTCGTCCGCGCCCTGGAGCGGCCGCTGCCGGTGACCGTCTGGACGAACCCGCTCCGGTCCGGCCTCCCCGCCGACCTGTTGCAGAACCTTCTGGCCGGGGAAGGCCACGCGCCGGAGCCGCTCGGCTGGTGCCCGGGGGCGTTCCGCCTGGCGGACGGCGCCACCCCGGGGCGCGGGCTGCTCGGGGTGAGCGGGCTTTATCACATTCAGGAGGAGGTCTCCCTGCTGCCGGTGGAGCTGCTCGACCCGCGGCCCGGGGAGCGGGTGCTCGACCTGTGCGCCGCGCCCGGGGGCAAGACGGCGCGGATCGCGGTCGCCATGGAGAACCGGGGCACGGTGGTGGCCAACGACGTGGACTGGCGGCGGCTGGTGGCGGTGGGCCGGAACCTGGACCGGCTCGGCGTGGTGAACGTGGCGACGACGGCGTGGGACGCGGCCAACTTCCCGGAGGAGGGCGGTCCGTTCGACCGGGTGCTGGCGGACGTGCCGTGCAC
>JASFUJ010000426.1:0-4164 GCA_050050355.1 Acidobacteriota bacterium | reverse complement strand
CGGACGGCGTTGTCCAGGGAGAAGCGGGAGGTCTCGTCCTTGCCGTCGGAGAGCAGGATGAGGGCCTTCTGCCCCTTGACCCCGTCGAAGTAGTGGAGGCCGTAGACCAGGGCGTCGTAGAGGGCGGTGCCGCCGAGCGGGCGGAGGCCCTGGAGGCCGCGGGCGATCTGGTCGACGTCGTTGGTGAACCGGACCTGGGTCCGGGGGCGCTCGTTGAAGGAGAAGAGGGCGACCCGGTCCTTGGGGCGGACGGCCTCTTCGACGAACGCCTCGGCGGCCCGGGCCACCACCTCGAGGCTGCCCTCCATGGAGGCCGAGGTGTCCAGCAGGATCCCGGCGTGGATCGGCAGGTCCCGGACGAACTCGAATCGCCGGATGGCCTGCTCCACCCCGTCCTCGAAGACCGTGAAGTCCTCCTTCCCGAGCTCGAGCACGGGCCGGCCCAGCCGGTCGTAGACCGAGGCGTAGAGCTCCACGAGCTGCACGTCCAGGTGCTCGAAGTGCTCCGGCGGGTTGATGAAGACCACGTCCTCGGTGGTGGCGCCGTCGTCCAGGTGGGCCACGGCCCGCAGGTAGGCCAGGTCCTGGCTTTCGAGCAGCAGCGGCTGGACCAGGGGCTCCTGGTAGAGGGTCGCCACCGGGCGGTCGTTCAGGAAGAGCTCGACCCGGTCCAGCTCCTCGCCGTCCGGGACCTCCACGTCCAGGACCGCGGAGACGCTCTGGCGGTAGCGGTGGTCCTCCCGGGGCTCGACGAAGCGGAGCTTGAAGCGCTGGCCGCCCTGGTTGACCCGGAGCTCGTCCGAGGCCAGCTCCCGGCCCTCCGCGTCCAGCGCCTCGACCCGCAGGCGGTGGCTGGCGGCGGCAGGACCCAGGTTCAGCTCCACGCTGAACGGCGGCCGGGTCTTGGTCATGATCTCCCGGTCGTCGAGGAGGAACCGCACGCTGTCGAGCTCCCCGGAGGTGACCGTGGTGAAGCGCACGAGGCCGAGCTGGACCTCCTCCTCGGGCAGCGGGATCAGGCGGATGGTGTGCTCGCCCCGCCGGGCGGCCTCGTCGGCCTCCTGTAGGAGTCCGAAGAGCCCCCCGTCCGGCGTCCGGCGCAGGGAATCGAGGTCCCGTCCCAGCTCGTCGGCCGACGGCACCTCGACGGTCTCCTCCAGTCTCGCGTAGCGCCCGCCGTAGACGTCCTCGACCTTGAGCAGCATCTGCCAGGTGCCGGGGCGGAGCGGTCGCCGGAAGACGAGGGGCAGCGTCGCGGCGCCCGCCGGCAGGTCGAAGCGGTAGCGGAACGCCTCGAACCGGGAACCCCCCTGGACCACCTCGCCGGTGAGGAGCAGCGAGTGGACCTCCCGGTCGCTCCCCGGCGGGATCTCGGCGGCGACCTCGGCGGCGGGGATCGACACGATCCCCTGGACGACGGTCCGGTTCTGGTTGCGGCCGGGAAAGTCGAACGCCAGCTCGGCCGCGAAGGTCTCCGCGCCCTCGGGGAGCACGGCGGTCCGGTCGGCGAAGGTGGCGACCCACTCCTCGTGGCGCAGCTCGGGGGGCGCCAGGAGCTCCTGGATGAAGAGGGACCAGTTGCCCTGGCTCCTCATGATCCACCGGACCCGGGGGAGCATCTCCTCGCCGCACAGGAGCGGCACCTCGGTGGTCGGGAGCTCGAAGCGGGGATGGGCACGCAGGGTCTCGAAGCCGTCCCAGATCCGGTACGGCAGGTCCAGGCGATAGGCCGGCCGGAAGAAGGCCAGGGCGAACGGCTTCCGGATCCGTTGCGTGCCGCCGTAGAACCAGAGCTCGATCTGCAGCTCCTTGTGGTAGCAGATCGAGAGCACCCGGCCGTCGCGGAGCGGGAAGCCGCCCGGGGGCCCGTGGAGGAGGAACACCTTCGCCCGGTCGTCCTCGAAGCCGCCGAAGTCCTCCCGGACCCGGGGGACGCGGCGCTTCCACTGGAGCTCCAGCTCGTTGTACGGGGTCCGGGCCTCCGGGTCGCGCACCCGCCAGAACTCCCGGACGAACGCCTCGCGCCGGAAGTCCTCGTCCAGGGTCAGGAAGTAGTCCCGCTCCTCCTCGGTGATCAGCAGCGAGACCTCCTCCAGCCAGTCCCGGAAGCGGCGCGGGAGGTCGGCGGGGGCCACCGCGCCGGGGTCGGATGCTCCGGACGGCCCGGGGGGCGCGAGGACCTCCCCGGGTGGGCCGGCCGGTGTGGACGACTCTCCGGCGGCCGCCGAGGCAAGGCTCGGCCAGCACGCCAGCAGGACGAGGACCCCTACTCGCCTGGCGAGATCGCGCGGTCCTCCTCCCGGAGAACGCCGACTGCGCTCGCGAAACGGCGGACACACCTCCATGATGGCCGGAGAACAAGCAAGGCGAGTGCCTGAAGGGCGGTCCCGCCGCGGGTGGCACTCGGCCGGTCGGTCCATCCTCGGCTCGAAGCTCGGATCGGAGGTGCGCGGAGCACCCGGCTCGAGATCCGGTCGGAGCTCCAAACCGTCCGGTGCGCCCCGCACCGCATGGCGCCCCGCGTCCTCCCGGGAGGACGGCCCCGTAGGGTGCTCCGCCCCGAGGGTTCGACCCCGAGCGCGGACGAGGTACACTCGCATGCAAGCAATCCCACACGGACTCGGAGGCTGTCATGAGCACGCGTCCCCTCGTGGTTCTCTCTATTCTGTGGCTGACCCTCGGCTCCGCGCCGGTCGCGGCCCAGACCGTGGTCTTCGTGGAGGCCCTGTTCGACGGCCAGACGCAGGGCATGAGCACCATCGACGGCCTGGACGGTGCGCGGGCGGTGGTGGTGAGCCCGGACGGCGAGCACGTCTACGTGGGCGGTTCCACCGACGACGCGGTGGCAGCGTTCGGGCGCGACGGGACCACCGGAGAGCTGACCTGGATCGAGGCCGAGGTGGACGGCTCCGGGGGGGTGGACGGTCTGGACGGGGTCGAGACCCTGGCGATCAGCCAGGACGGCGCGACTCTCTACGTCGGGGGGTTGCTGGACAACGAGTTGGCCGTCTTCTCCCGCAACGACATGTCCGGCGCGCTCACCTACGTCGAGACACACGCCGACGGCGGGCTGTCGGGCGTCCACTCCGTGGTGGTCAGCCCGGACGACGAGAACGTCTACGCCGCCGGCCGCAACGCCGACGCCCTGGTGGTCTACACCCGCGACCCGGGAGACGGCACCCTCACCCACCTGGAGACCCACGTCGACGGCACCGGCGGCGTGGACGGGCTGGCGGGCGTCACCTCGGTGGCGGTCAGTCCGGACGGCAAGCACGTCTACGCAACGGGCCAGGACGAGCAGGAGGTGGCGATCTTCACGCGCAGCTCCCTGGACGGAAGCCTGGCCTTCTCCGCCGTCGTGGCCGACGGCATCGGGGTGGGGAGCGACGTGGACATCGACGACAAGCGGGTGGTCCGGCTCGACCCCTCCGGCTCACACCTGTACGTGACCAACCACGTGGAGGATCCGGCCGACGTCTGGATCGCCGTCTTCTCCCGGAATTCCGGGAGCGGTGCGCTCACCGCGGGCTCCTCGGTCTCGGCCGCGGCCGTGGACCTCTGCTTTCTGGGGATCGAAGGGGACTCGGGCATCGCGTTCAGCCCCGACGGCGCCGCCGCCTACGTCAACCAGCCCTTCGACACCAGCGTCGTGTCCTTCGCCCGCGACTCCGGCTCCGGCGCCCTCGACTTCGCCGACGGCCTGTGCGACGACTCCATCGGCCAGGGGGCCGGCGGCACGGCCGACGGCTTCTGGGGCTCCCAGGACCTGGCCGTGAGCCCGGACGGAGAGCACCTCTACGTGGCGGGCGCCAACCTGGAGGACGCCGTATCGGTCTTCTCCATCGCCTGTCTGGCCAGCGACACGGAGACCGTCTCGGACGAGACCATCGCCAACGAGACGCGCACGGTCCAGGCCTGCAGCGGAATCACCCTCGGCCCTGATCTCTACCTCGACAGCGGCGCGGACCTCACCGTGCGCACCTCCGGGCCCGTCGAATTCGTCGCCCCCGTCCAGGTCCTCGACGGCGCCAGCCTCACGGTGGTCAACGCCCCGCCCGAGTGAGCGGCCCCCGGCCCTGGCCAGCGCCGGCCGGAGCTCCACCCCTACGCCCGCTCGCTCAGCGCCAGGTAGAGGCTCTCCCGGCGGGCGGCGAGCATTCCGGC
>JASFUJ010000425.1:0-4175 GCA_050050355.1 Acidobacteriota bacterium | reverse complement strand
CCTGCACCGATTCGGTGTTCGTGACCACGTCGACGAGGACCGCGTCCGGGCACCGCTCCAGCTCGTCGGCGACGGTCCGGAGCATCGGTGCGTACGGTGCCACCTCGTCGCGCATCCGGGCCAGCTCGTCGCGCGGCACGGCGACCTCCGCGACGCCGAAGCCGAGATCGATCAGGATCGCCGGCACCGGCAGGTAGAGGTTGGTTCCGTCCGGGCCGCCCTCGTCGACTCGCACGGTGACCACCCCCGTGGCCATCACCGTGGCGGCCAGGGCGACGCCCGTGCCGGCGAAGAAGACGGCGACCGCGAGGGTCAGGGCGATGGCGATGCGTGCGAGCCGTCCCATGGCCTTACTCCGCCTCCGCGTACTCGTCGATCCAGACGCGCACGCTGGTTGCGCCGTCCCGGACGGTCACCAGCTCGCCGGGGCCGTGGGCCGCCAGCGCCTGGATGGCCGCCCGGAGGTCGAGCCGGTCGTCGGGCGCCGAGAGCAGGGCGTCGAGCACCGCGATGGGGAAGCGCGCCTGCACCTCGGTCCCGCCGTGGCTCTCCTCGGTCTCCACCCGCAGGTAGTCGCCCTGCTTGTAGAACACGACGGTCTCCGTGTCGGTCTCCACCTCGGCGAAGGTGGCGTCGGGCGAGTCCTTGAGGCTCTGGAGCACCCGCCGCAGGTCGTCGGCGGAGATGTCCGAGTCGTCGAACTCGATCTGGGCGTCCTCCATGTGGCCCGACTCCTCGAGCATCGGCAGGACGCCTTCCAGGAAGCTCACCGGCAGATTCACGGTGACGCGGGTGTTCTCCCCGCCCTCCTCGTGCACCTTGACGTGGATCCAGAGGTCCTGGGCTGCCGCCGGCAGGGCGATCAGCAGCGCCAGGGCCGCGACGATCAGGGTATTTCGAAGTTTCATTTCGGGTCTCCTTTGCAGGTTCATCGTCCGCGTTCACAGAGCAAGACGACGGGGACCCGGGGAATGTTTCACGGCTTGCTCCGCCGGGAGCTCGCCGGGAGCGGTCCGGGGGGGCTCCCGGCCTCCGGCCCGGCGATGCGGCGTAGGCGGGGGGCTCGTCCCCCCGCGCGGCCGGCTTCGCGAGGGGGTGAAGGGCTCCCTACAGCTCCGACAGCTCGTCCACCATCTCCTCGATCACCCGGAAGCCGCCGCGCCAGAAGGCCGGGTCGCCCATGTCCACCCCTGCCTCCGCCAGGATGTCCTCGGGGTGGGCGGAGCCGCCGTGGGCGAGCAGGCGGAGGTAGGTGGGCTTGAACGCGTCCCGCTCCTTCTGGTACCGGCGGAAGAGCGAGAGCACCAGGAGCTGCCCGAACGCATAGGCGTAGCAGTAGAAGGGGCTCTGGTAGATGTGGGGCACCGAGAGCCACTCGTAGCGGAACTCGTTCGGCACCTCGACGGCGTCGCCGAACTGCTCCGCCAGGTTCTCCAGGTACATCTCCTCCAGGTCCTCCAGGGACTTTCCGGCGCGGATCGCGTCGTGGGCGTCCCGCTCGAAGCGGACGAAGTAGGCCTGGCGCAGGACGGTGGCGAAGATGTCGTCCATCGACTTGACCAGCAGCTCCCGGCGGACCGACGGGTCCTCCTCCCGCTCCAGGAGACGCTCGGTCACCAGGATCTCGCCGAACACCGACGCGGTCTCGGCGAGGGGCAGCGTGGGCTGCTGGGTGAGCAGGGAGTGGTCTTCGGCCAGCATGCTGTGGATCGCGTGGCCGAGCTCGTGGGCGAGGGTGGCGACGTCCCGGGGCCGGCCGGTGTAGTTGACCAGGAGCCAGGGGGTGAGGGTCGGCAGCACGGTCGAGCACATGGCGCCGCCGCGCTTGCCCTTGCGCACCTCCGAGTCGATGTGGCCCTCCGCGAACACCCGTTCCGCCATCTCGGCGAAGCGCGGGTGGAACCCGTGGAACGTGTCGAGGACGAGCCGGACCGCCTCGGCGTACGGGATCTCGGCGTCCGAGGAGCCGACCGGAGCGTAGATGTCGTAGCGGCGCAACCGGTCCATGCCGATCCAGCCCGCCTTCAGCCGGAAGTAGCGCTGGAAGACCGACCGGTTCTCCCGGCAGACCCGGAGCAGCGTGTCAACGGCCCGGTCCGGCACGTCGTTGGCCAGGTTGCGCGCGGTGATCGGGGCGTCCATCCGGCGGAGGTCCAGGTTCTCCGACGCCCAGTCCCGGGCGCGGTAGACGTAGATCTGGCCGAGCACCGCCGCCTCGCGCTCGAAGACGGAGTAGAGCTCTCGATACGCGGACGCCCGCAGATCGGGGTCGGGGGAGTAGGCGTAGCGCATCAGGCCGTCCCGGGTGAGCCGCTCGGTCGTCCCGTCCACCTCGATCTCGAACTCCAGCCGGTTGGTGAGCATCGAGTAGACCGTGTTCAGCGCCTCGACGCCGTTGGCGTTCTTGAGGTTGATGATCTGCTCGCTCCGCTCGTCCAGGGTGTAGGGCGTCAGGAGCCGGAGCTCTTCGAGGTAGTGGCGGTGGTCGGGGTGCTCGTCCGCGGAAGGGAGCAGCCGTCGGGCTTCGTCCTCCGACAGCGAGCGCCACCAGAGGCTGAAGAACAGGGCCCGGTTGGCCATGCCGGTGAGGAACTCCTTCACCCGGCTCCGCAGGCTCAGGGTCGTCCGGGATTGCGTGTCGGCCGCGAAGGAGAGGGCCGCGTACCCCGAGAGGACCCACGAGCGCTCGATGATCCGCTCGTACTCTCGGAGGATCTCCACGAGCCGGCGGCGCTCCATGTCGGCCCGGAGCGCCTCGCGGTGCCGCTCGAAGCTCTCGACGGCCGCCCGGAGCTCGTCGAAGCGCTCCCGGAGCGTCTGCTCGCTCCCGTCGGGGAGCAGCTCGTCCAGGTTCCAGGTCGTCTCTCGGTAGTCGGTCGCGGTGGATGTGGGCGTCGCAGTCATCGGTGTGGTCTGGCCTCTTCCTGGTCTCTTCTCGGCGGGGCGTTCGGCCGCCGGCGCACGGCGGCCGCGCGGCTGAAGGAGAACGGGGCGCCGTGCACCGGCGATCGCACGCCGCGACGGCGACCCGCGCAGAGAGTCTATCGTGTCGTGCAACTCCACCTGAACCGGCGCGGGAAATTCCCGATGTCCCGTTTTCGCCGAGTTCGGTACGATTCATAGATGAATGGGCACGTCTCGAAGCCACATCCGAGGAAGAGACGCCGGACGCACGGTCCAGCGTGGAGTGCTCTCGAGGAGCTTCGACGCGTCGCGCCGTTCGAGAAGGATGAATCGACTGAAGATGAAATGGACTGAATTGACCGACCCGAAGCAAAGGAGATCACGATGCCTTCGATCCTGAAGCGTTCGCTCGTCCCGATCCTCGTCCTGGGCATTCTGGGCGTCACGCTGTTCGCGGCCCCCGTGCAGGCCGCACCCCACCAGGTAGAGCCCGGAGTGTCCGGAGCCTCCTGGTGGTCCGATTGGCTCCCGACCTGGCTGCAGGGCTTCTTCGGCCCGTTCGGTGACACGAGCGGCTCCGGCACCCTGGACACCGCCGCCGACGAGCCCGGGCGCATCTTCGATCGCAACGGTGCGATCCTGGATCCCGACGGGGTGCCCACGGTGGAGGAGCAGCGCCGGGAGACGCGGAGCCTGACCGGCTGGGGTGGTTGAGGCCGCGGGGAGCCCGGAGCGCACCGAGCTCGGGCTCCCAACCGCTTCCCCCGCGGTGGCCGCCACCGCGAAGGGGGTTGTGCAAACGGGGAAAAACCCGTAGAGTTGCAGCATATGCAAGGAAGTCCTGAACCGGAAGTCCTGGACCGAGGAAAACGGGACCGACGAACGGTCGGGAGCCGGAGACTCGGGCGACAGAGACTCAGAGGAGGGGTCTAGATGCCACGACGGCACCTCGATGCCAAGCTCTTCGACAAGCTCCTGCGGGACGTGGAGCTCACCGCCGCGGAGAAGCGCGAGCTCGCGTGGCATCTCTTGGAGGTCTGCCCGGACTGTGCCCAGGTCGCCGACGTGGAGTGGCAGCTCGCCGGGACCGAACCGTCCCGGGAGACGGCCTTCCCGCCGGTCGGCGTCTCGGAGGCGCGGGAGCCGCGCGACATCGCCCGCTCTCCGGCCGAGCATCCGGTCGGGGATCGGGACGAGCCCATCTCGTTCGATCGCATCCACGAGCGGATGGAATCCTCCATGTCCGACCTGTTCCGGCAGAAGGACGAGGC
>JASFUJ010000424.1:0-4178 GCA_050050355.1 Acidobacteriota bacterium | reverse complement strand
GGACCTGGCGGGCTCGTCCTCGCTGCTGTTCGCGCTCCTGCTGCTCGCCCCGCTGCCGCTCGTCGCCTGGCCGTTCGCCAAGCTCGCCCTCGCCGGCCCGCGCCAGCGCTTCGGCCGGCTCGACCTCCTGCTGCTCGTGGGCGGCGCAGTCCTGGGAGTCTTCTTCGCGGTCGTGGCGGTCTTCGGGCTGCTCTTCGACCTGCGGCTGCAGCGGACCGTCGACGAGCGGCTCGAGGCCCTCTCCTCCACGGTCTCCGAGCAGCTCGCGCTGGAGGTCGACGAGGCCGTGGAGGAGCTCGCGTCGTTCGAGCGCTCGGTGGACCCGGAGGCGCTCGAGCCCGATGCCTGGCGGCCCTCCCTCTCCGGTGACGGCTTCGAGGACCGGCTCGAGGACCGGGTGAGGGACTTCCTCCGAGGGTGGAACTTGCCCCTGGAGAGCTATCCCTATTTCCGGTCGATCTACGGGGCGGATCGGATCGGGCGCACCCGGCTACTCCTGCCGTTGCGGGACTCGGTCGTGGCCGAGCTGCCGGCCAACGCCTTCGACACCGACGCCTACTCGTGCGCCACGGAGGGCGAACCGCCGCCCGTGCGCCTGCACCTGCCGGCCGGCTGGCGCTACCAGCTCGGCCCGCCGGTCGTCGAAGCCACCGATCCCGGCACCGTCTGTCTCGGCGCCCGCTTCGCGCCGTCGCTTCAGCGCACCTCGCTGACCCTTGCGGTTCCGGGGGGCACCCGGGACGCCCCAGACATCCGAGATCAGGGGGCGATGATCCTGACGACCCGGCCCCGGTCCCTCGACCGGCCGATCCTCGCCCCCGGCTACCGGGTCGCCGTCGTGGAGCCGTCGGGACGGGTCCTCTTCCACTCCCGCCCCGAGCGGGAGATGGCGGAGAACCTGCTCCTCGCCACCGACGACGACCCGGAGCTCCGCCGCCTGCTCCGCGGGAGCCGGAAGGGGTTCGTCACCACTTCGTACTGGGGGGAGCCGGTCCGGGCCCACGTGCGGCGCTTCGGCCAGCCGGACGGGCCCGGAAGCTCCGGAGCCGATCGCTCCTGGTCCGTGGTCGCCTACCGCGACCAGGACGGCCCCCGCGCCTGGCTGTTCGAGCTGGTCCACGACGTCTTCAACCTGGTCCTGCTCTACGTCGGCGTCTACGGGTCGCTCGCGGCACTGGCGTGGATGACGGCCCGGCGCCGCGTGCGGAAGGCCCTCTGGCCCGACGAGACGGCCCAGCGAACCTACCGGGTGATCACTCTCTTCGTCCCCGTGGCCGCGGCGGCGGTCGGCGCGGCGCTCCTGGTCGGCCACCCCGGCGCGCTCTTCGCGCTCTCGTTCGGCCTGCCGGTCCTGCTGGTGCTGGTGCTCACAGTCAGGCGTGTAGGAGAAGAACGGCGCCTCGTGCTGGGCCTGGAGACCGACTCCGAGGCCGAGGCCGCCGACGACGGCGGGGACGGAGGCCGCACCGGAGCCAGGGAGGTCCTCGAGCAGTCCGCCGGGAGCCCCCTCAGTTTCCTGTGGCATCGGACGGTCGGCCGGACGCTGGTGGTGGTCGGTACGATCCTCCTGGGCGCCGTCGGCCTCGCCGTCACGGCAGGAGCCGATCCGACCGTCACCCTGGCCTTCGGCATCGCCCTGGCCTGGGCCGCGGCCGCCTGGTGGTGGCGCTTCGAGCTCCGGAGCCCCAACCCCCGGACCCCGTACCTGCTGGCCGCCGCGGGGGTGCTGACCGTGGTCGCGCTCCTCCCGGCTCTCGGCTTCGTCTCGCTGGCCCAGCAGCGGGAGACCCGTCTGCTCGGGTGGGAGATCCGGAGCTCCCTGGCCCGCCAGGCCGAGCGCCACGTCCAACGACAGCGGGAGCTGGAGGAGACGCTCGCGCCGCTGCCGATCGACGAACGGGCTGGTGGTCTCATGCGCCGGATTCGGGAGGCCTACCTGGAGGCGGCGTTCCCCGGCGGCATCGGCCATCCCGGCGGCATCGGGGATCCCGGCGGCATCGGGGATCTCGGCGGCGACGCGGCCGAGTCGCAGCCGCACGGTCTCGCGGGCGCCTGGCCCTCGACCGACGACCCGCTGTCCGCCGTCCTGTCCGCCGTCCTGGGCGCCCGCCTGGTCTCCTTCCGGGAGGCCCCACCGGATCGGTTCGATCCGGACGCCCCGGAGGCCGTCGGCGGCCCGCTCCGCTCACCCCGCGACGGACTGCTCGGCGAGCTGTCCCCCTTCCACCGGCTCGTCGCCTTCGCCGGGATCCTCCTCCTCGGGCTCGGCGTGCCGCTGCTGGTGCGGACCCTCGCCCGGAAGATCCTGCTCTGGCCACTCGGCGGGTACGTGGGGGGCGCCCACCCGACCCTGACGATCTCGTCCCGGCTGTCCGACATCCTGCGGTCGCGAGAGCGGGTGCGCGCGCTCGTCGTGGTTCCCGAGATCGTGCGGGACGACTTCGCCCACCTGATCGCCGCCGATGAAGACGCGGACCCCGACTTCGCCGACGACGACACGAACTCCGACCTCTTCCGCGAGGCACGCTTCGAGCTCGCCTGGCAGCGGGCAGTGGAGAGCCACGACCGCCTGCAGGCGGCCAAGGCCCTCGAGCTCCCGGAGGCTCGGAGCTCGACGATGGGTTGGACGGAAGCATCGGCGGACGCCCGGGCCACCCCGGCCCCGCAGAGCCTTGCCGAGCTCTTCGCCGACGAGCTCGGCCCTGGCGACTCCGGGGAGTGGGAGGACCGGTCGAAGTACCCTCAGCCCCTGCTCCTGCTCGACTTCGTGCCCGAGCTCCAGGACGAGCGGGCGGCCCTGGAGCAGATCGCCGCCCTGAATATTCTCACCGAAGGCCGGGGACACTCGCTGGTGATCCTCGTCGAGGACCTGCCCGCGCCGCTCCTGGCGGACGCCGAGCTGGCGAACGTAGCGCTGCCGGGGGCCGGCGAGCCCCGGGCCCGCAGCCGCTGGTCCGACGTCCTCGGCACCTTCTCCGTGACCTACGTCCAGGGCGCAGAGCAGTTTTGGGGACTGGAACGGCGCGTCGGAGCCATCCGGCATCGTGCCGCCGATCTCCTCGACAGGTCGATGCGCGAGGAGCGGCTGCAGGCCTTCGCCGAGCTCCGACACCTGGTCGGCCTGGCGGGGGCGATCCGCACCGAGTGCATGCCGACCCGGACGCTCCGGAGGATCGGCGAGGAGCTCCTCCGGGAGCTCCACCTCGCCCTCGCCGGCCACGATCGCGACTGGCTGGACGGAGAGGGCATGGAGGAGCGCACGGAGCACGAGCTCGACCGCGCCCGGGCCGAGCGCCGCCGCTGGGCGTCCGTCACCCCGGAGCAGCTCGTCCTGACCGTCGGCGCCAAGGCCCGCCTCCACTACCAGCGCCTGTGGAAGGACCTCTCCCCGGACGAGCGCCTGCTCCTCTACCAGCTCGCCCGGGACGGCCTGGTGAACCCGAAGGCCCTCCCCTGGGTGGTCGACCTGATGAACCGCGGGCTGGTGGTCAAGGACCCGGACCTGCGGATCATGAACGAGAGCTTCCGGCGGTTCGTGGTGCTCGAAGGCCAGCGGGCCGCGGTGGACGAGCTGGAGGCGGAGACCGGGGGTGGCTGGAACGTCCTCAAGTGGATCCTCCCGGTGCCGCTCGCCGCCCTGGCGCTCTTCCTGTTCATGACCCGGCAGAGCACCCTGTACAGCCTCACCGGCCTGGTGGTCGTCCTGGGGAGCCTGACGCCGTTCCTGGTGAACCTGTACGGCAAGCTCCAGCAGCTCACGGCCCGGGGGCGCGAGGAGCCTCCAGGGGGATAGACCAGGGGAGGCGTCACGGGTGCACGCCGGGCGGCAACTACGGAGGTAGATGACCCGGTCTCGAGGAGGGCGAACCCGGGGCGCCCACCACGGCGCCTCCCAGGGGACGCGGGCGGCCGCGCGGTGGTCACCGATCCCGGTAGCCGTGGGGCTCGCGTGCCTGACCGTCGCGGCGTTCGCCCCGGCGCTCGCCGGCGCACCCCGGGGAGAGCCCGCTGCACCGGCCGGCCCAGCGGCCGATCCACAGACAGCCCCGCGGCCAGTGGACCCGGTGGTCCTGGAGGTGCGGACGGCCGAGGGTTTCCGGCCGCTCCACGGGAGCGTGGTCGGGGGGCCGCGCCCGCACCTCCGGGTGCGGAGGACGGCCGCCGAGGCCACCGTGCGA
>JASFUJ010000423.1:0-4180 GCA_050050355.1 Acidobacteriota bacterium | reverse complement strand
CTCGGTGCGATCCTGACCCTCGCCACCGGCTGCGTCTCCCTCACCCCCTACTCCGAGATCCGCGCCACGGTCCCCGAGGGCAGCCTGATCCGGTTGAACGACCACCTGGTCCACGTGGTGGACCGGGGCCCCCTCTCGAGATCGGGCGATCCGGCGGAGCCGGTGGTCTTCGTCCACGGTTTCGGCGCCTCCACCTACTCCTGGCGCCACGTCCTGGACGAGCTCCCCGGGTACCGCACCATCGCCCTCGACCTCAACGGGTTCGGGTACACGGAGCGGCCGGAGGGGCTCGAGCCCTACACGCGCCGAGGGCAGGTGGAGCTGATCCGGGACGTGCTCGACCGACTCGGAATCGAGCGCGCGCACCTGGTGGGCCACTCCTACGGCGGCGGAGTCACCCTCGCCTTCGCCCACGCGTACCCGGAGCG
The DNA here is from genome assembly GCA_050050355.1 of Acidobacteriota bacterium. Taxonomy (GTDB): domain Bacteria; phylum Acidobacteriota; class Thermoanaerobaculia; order Multivoradales; family DATKCC01; genus JASFUJ01. Next base: position 3,752 of record JASFUJ010000423.1, on the reverse strand, counting down.
GCTGCGGTCCCTCACCCTGGTCGCCAGCACCCGGCCCGACTACCCGGAGACCCGCCGCAAGGTGATCGCCGCCTTCGAGCCCCTCGTCGACCTCTACATCCGCTCGTGGGCGCTGCGCAGGCGGTGGGTGCGACGGGCCCTGGAGCACTCGGTCGCCGACGACTCCCTCGTCACCCCCGAGCTGGTGGACGCCTACCTGGAGCGTCTGCGGATCGAGGGGGCCGAACGGGCCTACTACGGGGTCACCGCCCCCACGGAAGAGCCGGAGCAGGAGGTCCGGCTGGAGGAGATCCAGGTCCCGGTGCTCGCCGTCTGGGGAGCCGAAGATTCGCTCATCCCGGTGGCCCTGGGCCGCGAGGCGGTCGGCCACATCCCCTGCTCCCGGTTCGTCGTCCTCCCCGAGACCGGCCACCTGCCCATGGAAGAGCACCCCGCCGAGCTGGTCGCCGCGATCCGGGCGTTCCTGCCGGAGCCGCGGAAGGCCTGCCCGCGGGCCGTGGTAGTGGGGACGGAATCGGGGCGCGCCGAGATCCAGTAGAGTGCCGCCATGGCCGAGCTGACCTTCCTGGGCGCGGCGGGAACCGTGACCGGCTCCCGTCACCTGCTGGAGATCGGGGAGCGTCGCATCCTGGTGGACTGCGGCCTCTTCCAGGGCCCCGATGAGCTGGAAGCCCGCAACCGGGAGCCGCTCGGCGCCGAGCCTTCGTCGATCGACGCGGTCGTCCTGACCCACGCCCACATCGACCACACCGGCTACCTGCCCCGGCTGGTCCGGGACGGCTTCGACGGTCCGATCCTGGGCACCGCCGCCACCGCCGATCTGCTGACGATCCTGCTCTCCGACTCAGGGCATCTCCAGGAGGAGGAGGCGCGCTATCGCAACCGGCACCTTCGGCAAGGGGAACCGAAGATCGAGCCGCTCTACACCGGCACGGAGGGGGCGCGGACCGCCCGACGGGTCCGGGGCGTGCACTACCGGGAACCGGTGGAGGTCGTCCCCGGAGTGAAAGCGACCTTCCGGCGGGCCGGGCACATCCTGGGCTCGGCGACCGTCGAGCTGGTCTGCGAGACCGGTCTGCGGATCGTCTTCTCCGGAGACCTGGGGCAGCGGGACGCTCCGATCCTCCCCGATCCGGCGCCGCTGCCGGCGACCGACTACGTGGTGGTCGAGTCCACCTACGGCGACCGGGAGCACGACGAGACCCCGGTCGAGGACCAGCTCGAGCGGGTGATCCGGGAGACGGCCGAGCGCCGGGGGGTCCTGCTGATCCCCGCGTTCGCCGTGGGCCGGACCCAGGAGCTGGTCTACACCCTGGGCGGGATGGAGCGGGAGGGGAGGATCCCGGTGATCCCCACCTTCGTCGACAGCCCCATGGCCCAGGACGCCACGCGGATCTACCGGGACCACCCGGAGGACTTCGAGCAGGAGGTGCTCGACGAGATCGCGCGCGGCATCCGGCCGCTGCGCTCGAAGGACTTCCGGATGGCGCGCTCGGTGGGCGAGTCCAAGGCCATCAACCGGATGGACGGCCCCGTGGTGATCATCTCCGCCAGCGGCATGCTCTCCGGCGGACGGATCCTCCACCACCTGAAGCGCCGGTTGCCCGACCCGCGGACCACCCTGCTCTTCACCGGCTACCAGGCCGAGGGGACCCGCGGCCGCCGCGTCCTCGACGGGGCCGAGAGCGTGCGCATCTTCGGCCGGGACGTGCCGATCCGGGCCCGGGTGGAGACCATCCAGGGGCTCTCCGCCCACGCCGACGCCAGCGAGCTGATGGACTGGCTGGCCACCGCCCCGGAGCCGCCGAAGCGGGCGTTCGTGGTCCACGGCGAGCCGGGCCCGGCCGAGACCCTGGCGAGCCGGATGCGCGACGAGCTCGGCTGGCGAGTGTCCGTGCCGGAGCACGGGGCGAGCTACCGCCTGGAGGGCTGATCCGGACCCCGGGTGTACACTCACCCGGGGTCCGAGCCTTCCAGCGACCGTTGCCGAACCCGCCCCCCATGACGCGTCCAGCCTCCCTCTTCGAACGCCTCCTGTTCCGGGCGAAGCTGGCCGACCACGCCTTCCTGGTGGCGGTGGCCATGCTGATCGGGGTCCTCGGGGGGTTCGGCGCGGTGCTCTTCCGGAAGATGATCGGCATCGTGCTGAAGGGAACCTGGGGGGATTGGACCATGTCCCTGGACCTGGTCCGGGCTCACCCCTGGTGGTGGGTGGTGCTCGCCCCGGCGGCGGGCGGCCTCGTCGTCGGCCCCCTGGTCTATTTCTTCGCCCAGGAGGCGAAAGGACACGGGGTTCCCGAGGTGATGGAGGCGGTGGCCTTGCGCGCCGGCGTGATCCGCCCGCGGCTGGTGGCGGTCAAGAGCCTGGCCTCGGCGATCTCGATCGGCACCGGCGGCTCGGTCGGCCGGGAGGGTCCGATCGTCCAGATCGGCGCCGCCCTCGGCTCGTCCATCGGCCAGTGGCTCAAGGTCTCGGGGCGCCGGCTGCGCACCCTGGTGGGCTGCGGCGCGGCAGCCGGCATCGCCGCGACCTTCAACGCCCCCATCGCCGGAGCCCTGTTCGCGGTGGAGGTGATCCTGGCCGATTTCGCGGTGGCCCGCTTCAGCCCCATCGTGATCTCGTCGGTGATCGCCACGGTGGTCTCACGCCACTACCTGGGCAACCACCCCGCCTTCGAGGTGCCCGAGTACGGGCTGGTGAGCGCCTGGGAGCTCCCTGTCTACCTGCTCCTGGGGCTGGTGGCGGCCCTGGTGGGCCTGGTGTTCATATGGAGCCTGTACCGGCTGGAGGACCTGTTCGAAGACCTCCCCATGGTCCCCTGGCTCTTGACGGCGCTCGGCGGCCTCCTCGTCGGCGGGATCGGGTTCGTCCACCCGGAGGTCCTCGGCGTGGGCTACGAGGCGATCACCGAGGCGCTGCGCGGCCACCTCGGCCTGGGCGTGCTCCTCACCCTGCTGGTGGCCAAGCTCCTGGCGACCGGGTTGACCCTCGGGTCGGGCGGATCGGGCGGCATCCTGGCCCCGTCTCTCTTCCTGGGAGCCACCACCGGCGGCGTGGTGGGGCTCGCCGCCCACGGGCTCCTGCCGACGGTGACCGCCTCGCCGGGTGCGTACGCCCTGGTGGGGATGGGCGCCGTGGTGGCGGGGGCCACCCACGCTCCTCTCACGGCAATATTGATCATCTTCGAGCTCACCTCCGACTACAGCCTGATCGTGCCGTTGATGATGTCGTGCATCATCGCGACGCTCGTCACCACCCGCGTCAAGCGGGAGTCGATCTACACCATGAAGCTGATCCGCCGCGGGGTGGACCTCTCCCGCGGCCAGGACATCAACGTGCTCAAGGCGCTCAAGGTCGAGGACGTGATGGACGAGCCGGCGATGGAGGTGCCGGCGGACGCGCCCCTGGGGGAGGTGATCGGCGAGCTCACCGGCAGCCCCCGGCCGGTGGTCTACGTGGTCGACGGCGAGCGGCGCTTGCGCGGCTTCATCGTCGCCGAGGATCTCCGTCACGCCCTGGAGCACGCGCACGCGGCCCCCTTCCTGATCGCCGCGGACCTGGCCCGGGAGGACCTCCACCCCCTCACCCCGGAGGTCGGGCTCGACTCGGTGATGCGCCTGTTCGCCGGCAAGAACCGGGAGGAGCTGCCAGTGGTCGCCGGAGACGGAAGCGGCCGGCTGGTGGGCGTGGTCTCCCGCCGCCACCTGATCGACGCCTACCAGACCGAGCTGATGAAGCGCGACGTGGTCTC
>JASFUJ010000422.1:0-4207 GCA_050050355.1 Acidobacteriota bacterium | reverse complement strand
TGGCCATCGCGCGGCGCAAGCTCGCCTCCCTCGAGCCGCCCGCGCCGGCGCCGGTGGTCGCCGACGTCCTGGAGCTCCCCCTGCCCGACGACTCCCACGCCGGCGGCGTGGTGTCGTTCGGTCTGCGCAACGTGGCCGACCTGGACCGGTCCCTGGCCGAGATCGCCCGGGTCGTGCGCCCGGGCGGCCGGCTGGTGGTGCTGGAGGCGGCGGTCCCCCGCAACCGCCTGCTCCGCCCGTTCTTCCTGTTCTACTTCCGGCGGCTGATGCCGTGGCTGGGCAAGCTGCTGTCGCCCCGGGGCTCGGCCTACGAATACCTGCCGGCGTCCGTGATCGGCTTTCCGGACCGGGAGGCCTTCCTCCAGCGCATGGCCGACGCCGGCTGGACCGACCTCACCTACCGAGACCTCTCCTTCGGAGCGGTCTGCATCTACAACGGAGTCTGTTCCCGATGACGACGATCCTGGATGGCAAGAAGACAGCGCAAGAGATTCGCGACGAGGTCGCCACCGAGGTGAAGGAGCTCGTGGAGGCCGGTCACCGGCCCCCCGGCCTGGCCGTGGTGCTGGCCGGCGAGGACCCGGCCTCGCAGATCTACGTCCGGGGCAAGATCCGGGCGTGCGAGGAGGCGGGGATCGTGAGCCGGTCGATCGAGCTGCCGGCGGACACCGACGCCGCGACGGTCGAGCGCACCATCGACGAGCTCAACGGCGACGACGCCATCGACGGCTTCCTGGTCCAGCTCCCCCTGCCCGGGCACCTGCCCGAGCGGGAGCTCCTGGCCCGGGTCTCCCCCGACAAGGACGTGGACGGCTTCCACGCGGTCAACGTGGGCCGCCTGTGGCTGGGCGAGCCCGGCTTCGCCCCGGCGACGCCGTCGGGGGTGATCGAGATCCTGAAGCGTTACGAGGTGCCCCTGCAGGGCGCCCGGGCGGTGATCGTCGGGCGCTCCAACATCGTCGGCAAGCCGATGGCGGCGCTGCTGCTCCGCGAGCACGCCACGGTCACCGTCTGCCACTCGCGCACCCGGGACCTCCCGGCCGTCTGCCGCGAGGCGGACGTCCTGGTGGCCGCCATCGGCCGGGCCGGGTTCATCGGCCCGGACGCCGTCAAGGAGGGGGCGACGGTGATCGACGTGGGCATGAACCGCCTGTCGAGCCGCGAGGAGGTGGAGCGCTTCTTCCCCGGTGACGCCCGGCGCATGGAGATCTTCGAGCGCCGCGGCTCCACCCTGATCGGCGACGTCGACCTCGCCCGGGTGGCGGAGAAGGCGTCGGCCTACACGCCGGTGCCCGGCGGGGTCGGCCCCCTGACCATCGCCATGCTGCTGGTCAACACGCTCGAGTCCTCGAAGCGCCGCCAGGGCGTGGCCGCCGAGGCCGCCGTCTCCTGACGTGCCCCGGGCCTGGCGATGACCTACCGGGTCGGCCTCACCGGCGGCCTGGCGAGCGGCAAGTCGACGGTGGCGCGCATGCTCGGCGAGCGCGGCGCCACCGTGGTCGACGCCGACCGCCTGGTGGCGGAGCTCTACGAGCCCGGCGCGCCGGGCGCCCGGGCGGTGGCGAGGCTGTTCGGCGACCGGGCGCTCGACGACCGGGGCGCCGTCGACCGCCCCGGCCTGGCCCGGATCGTCTTCTCCGACCCGGAGGCCCGCGGGCGGCTGGAGCGCGCCGTCCACCCCCTGGTGCGCGAGCGCTTCGCCGAGATCGCCCGCGCGACCGGCGGCGTCGTGGTGCTCGAGGCCACCCTCCTGGTCGAGGCCGGTCAGGCCCCGGACTTCGACCTGGTGGTCAGCGTGGAGGCGGATCCGGAGGTGCGGCTCCGGCGCGCGATCGCCCGCGGCATGGACGCGGACGAGGCCCGCAGGAGGCTGGACGCGCAGGGCACCGGCGGCGCGCGGCGGGCGGCGGCGGACGTGGTTCTCTGGAACGATGGAAGCCTGCGGGACCTGGAACGAGAGGTCGGACAGCTTGGAAGAAAATTAGGAATTAGGAGTTAGGAATTAGGAATTGATCTCGTTGCGGCGGGGTGGATTTCGGGCACGCCTGGAGCTCGCTTCGGCATAACTTCCTCCGCCCTGAACCGGATACTACGTCCAGCACCGTCTCGGTTCGGGTCACTGGCTCCGCGTGCACGACGTACCCAAGCTGGTTCCCGAGCGGAGAGCCCGTTGCCCGCGGCCAATTCCCAATTCCTAATCATCCTCCCCCCAACCTTCTCATCAGGTCCCGCCACGCCTTCCCCCGGTGGCCGATCTCGTCCTTGACCTCCCCCGGCAGCTCTCCGTACGTCCTGGTCTCGCCCTCCGGGAGGAAGACCGGGTCCCAGCCGAACCCCTGGTCGCCGCGGGGCGGGAACACCAGCTCTCCCGGCTCCACCCCCTCGCCGAGCACCCGGCGCTCGCCGTCGACGTAGAGGAGCAGGCAGCGGGCGGTGGCGGCGGCGCGCGGGGCCCCGTCCCCCGAGTCCCCCGCGGCGCTCAGGGCCCGGGCCGCCCGGGCGATGCCCCCGGCGCCCATCGTCTGGAGCATCCACTTGACCAGCGGCCCCGGGAACCCGCCGAAGGCCTCCACCTCGAGGCCGGTCTCCTCCACCACGACGGGCCCGTCCACCCGGCGCCGGGCCTCCTCCCCCTTGGCCCGCAGCACCTCTTCCAGGTCGAGCGACTGGATCTCGGGCAGGTCGAGGGCCACGGAGTCCAGCTCCGGGAGCGCGCCCGCCCCGGCGTCTCGTCCGGAGGGGCTCCGGACGAGACGCCGGATCTCGGCCAGCTTGTTCGGATTGCCGGTGACCAGCGTGAGGGTGCTCGGGATCTCCATCGGCCTCCTCCTGTCCACTCAACCGGTCCGGTCGTCCGCCGGCCCGCTCACCCGGTGGACCCGGACCTTCTCCGCGAGGCCCTTGAGGGTCACCTCGCCCAGATCCTCGAGCGGCACCCGGCCGTTCAGCGACCGCTCCGTCCCGGGGCCGATCACGATCTCCCCCGGGCCGGCGACGAACTGCTCCAGCCGGGCCGCGACGTTGACCGTGTTGCCGAGGACGGTGTAGTCGACGCGCCGGTCGCTCCCCACGTCGCCCACCACGACCGGCCCGCTGTTGACGGCGATCCGCAGGTCGAGCACCGGCAGCTCCCGGGCCCGGCGCTCCCGGTTCCACTCGCTCACGGCCCGGCGGATCTCGACCGCCGCTCCCACCGCCCGGACGGCGTGATCCGGGTCGTCGTACGGTGGGCCGAAGAAGGCCATCACCGCGTCGCCGATGAACTTGTCCAGCGTCCCGCCCGCGGCGAAGATCGCCTCTACCGCGTGGTTGAAGTACCCCCCCAGCAGCTCGGCGACCTCCTCCGGATCGAGCCGCTCGGCGAACGCCGTGAACCCCACCAGGTCGGCGAACAGCACCGTCGCCTCGGTCGACCGGGGCTTGCGCAGGGCGACGTCGTCCGCCGCCCGTTCGCCGGCCCCGGCGGTCTCGGTCTCGCGCAGCATCTCCTCGATCACCGCCGGCGAATGGTAGCGCTCGAAGCGGCTCCGCACCCACCGTTCCACCTGCACCTGGCGGGCGTGGCGCAGGCGCTCGACCGCCACCGCCGCGTAGTTGGCCAGGGCGGTGAGGAAGTCCAGGTCGCGCTCGGTGAAGGCGCCGGCCTGGACCGGCGAGTCCACCTGGATGACCCCGATGATCCGCTCGCCGGACCACAGGGGCGCGCTCATGGCGGCGCGGATGCCGTGGATCCGGATCGAGTCGCCCACCGCGAGCCGGTCGTCCACCTGGGCGTCGAAGGTCAGGAGCGCCACCCGCTCCTCCATGACCGCGTCGAGGATCGTCCGGGAGACCGGAACCCCCTCCTCCGGACGGTGCACGACCTCCTCGCCGAAGCGGGCGAGCTCGCAGACCGCGCGACCCTCCCGGTCCTGGAGCAGGATGAACCCCCGCTCCACCGGCAGGGCCTCGAACGCGATCGACAGGACCCGCTCCAGCACCTCGGGGACCTCCTCGGCCTCGATCAGCAGGCGGGCGAGCCGGGTGAGGAAGCCGAAGATCCGATCGCCGTACGCCACCTCCGACACCTCGGAGGACGGCGCGGCGGCCGGCGGCGGGCCCTCCCCCTCCAGCCCGTAGGCGCTGGTGAACTCGCGGAGCGGCCGGACGATGCTGGCGTTTGGGATGCGCCGGGACCCGGCGGCGGGGCGGGCGGGTGCGCCGTCGG
>JASFUJ010000421.1:0-4226 GCA_050050355.1 Acidobacteriota bacterium | reverse complement strand
TGATCGAAGCCCTCCCCGGACCATCGACACCGGAAGCGAAACCGACCACGTTCCACGACCTCGGAGGAGATCCGCCATGAAGAAGCGCCTCGTACGAACCCTCGTGCTCGCGACGGTCCTGGCGGCCGGCGCCGCCCTGGCCGTCGCCTCGATCCCGCAGCCGCTCGAAGCCCAGCAGTGCACCCCGATCAAGGAGATCTGGATCCAGCACGCCGCCACCTGGGGTTGCTGCTCCAGCGACCCACCGGGCCGAACCCACCTGCACCAGAAGTACGTCCGGTACCAGACCCCCAACTGCTCGTGGACGGACTGGCAGTTCGAAGAGAGCTTCACCGTGTGCATCTCCGATGCGTCGTGCGGTTGGGTTCAGGCCTAGAGCGCCACGATGAGCACCGCACGCCCCGAATCCGGTCTGCGCCCACTCGAGGCCCGCCTGCTGATTGCGACCGTCCTGGTCCTGCTGGTCGTGGACCTGGGCCTCTTCCTGCGGGTCAACCAGCTCCAGGAGCGGATCCTGGGCGCCATCGAAACGGGCGCCCTGGCATCGGGCACCGCCCGGCGGCCGGGCCTGGAGGCCGGCGTGCCGGCGCCCGAGCTCGCGCTGCGAACCCCGGACGGCGAGCCGGTGAGCCTCCGCGAGTTCCAGGGCTCGGAGGTCCTGGTGATGTTCTCGTCGGTCACCTGTCCGGCCTGCCAGACGATGTATCCGGAGCTCGCCCGCTTCGCGGAGCGGAACCCGGATCTGCCGGTCCTGATGATCTCGAACGGGACCCCGGCCGAGAACCGGGCCGTGGCCGCGGAGCACGAGCTCGGCGTCACCATGGCGCAGTGGGACGGGCAGACCGCCCACGACTACCGGGTCCCCGGCACGCCGTTCTTCTACCTCGTCGACGAACGGGGCGTGATCCGCCGGTCCGGCTTCGCGTCGTCGGCGCAGGACCTGGCGGAGCTCACCGGCTCCGGGCCGGCGGAGGTGGCGCTCCACCGTCATCCCACCAGGCCCTGAGCCCTCCACGGACCCCGCGGCCGGCCCTCACGTCCACGAGAGGGCCGGCCGCTCCCTGGTAGACTCAGGGGGACGCTCCGCCTCGAGCCGACGCGGGCTCGATCACCGAAAGGACGTGAGCTCTGGGGGGTGGCGCCCCCTGCCTCCCCGTATGGTTCGCGAAAGCTCGACTCGATCGTCACGAACTCGCCCTGTGTAGATGTCCAGCTCCACCATGGCGTCCGAGCTCTACCTGATCCGGCTGTCCGGCGAGATCACCACCAAGGCCTCCAGGACCCGCACCCGGTTCAGCAAACGGCTGGTCCGGAACCTCGCTCACGGCCTCGAACGGGCGGGGCTGGAGCACTCCATCGACCGCCGGTGGAGCCGGATCTACGTGGAGGTGGACGAGCCCCCCGGAACCGGCATGGCCGGGGAGGTGATCGGCCGGACCTTCGGCATCCAGTCCTACTCCCCGGTGGAACGCCGGCCGTGGCGGGACCTGGACGACCTGGTGCGCCAGGGCCACGAGCTCTTCCGGGAGGCGGTCGCCGGCAAGAGCTTCGCCGTGCGCGCCCGGCGCGCCGGCGATCGCAAACGGATGCCGTTCCGGTCCAAGGACGTCGAGCGGGAGCTCGGCGCCGCGCTCCTGCCCCACGCCCGGGAGGTCGACCTGGACCGCCCGGAGGTGACCGCCTCGGTGGAGGTCCATCAGGAGGAGGCCCGTGAGGCCTACTTCTTCCGGGAGAAGATCCCCGGCCCGGCGGGCCTGCCCCTGGGGACCGAGTCCCGGGCCCTGTCGCTGGTCTCGGGCGGCTTCGATTCGGCGGTGGCCTCCTGGATGATGCTGCGCCGGGGGGTGTCCCTCGACTACGTCTTCTTCAACCTGGGGGGCACGGTCCACGAGCTGGGAGTGCTCCGGGTGATGAAGGTGATCACCGAGCAGTGGAGCCACGGGGACCGGCCGCGCCTCCATTCCGTCGACTTCCGGCCGCTGGTCACCGAGATCCAGGAGCGGGTGACGCCGCGCTACTGGCAGGTGGTGCTCAAGCGGCTCATGCTGCGCGCCGCCGAGACGCTGGCCCGCCGGCTCCGGCTCACCGCGCTGGTGACCGGCGAGGCCATCGGCCAGGTCTCCTCCCAGACCCCCCAGAACCTGGCGGCCATCTCCCGGCCGATCGAGCTGCCGATCCTGCGGCCCCTGCTCGGCTTCAACAAGGACGAGATCATCGACCGCACCCGGCGGATCGGCACCTACGAGCTGGCGGCGGCGGTCGAGGAGTACTGCGCGATCCTGCCCAAGCGGCCGGCCACTCGCGCGTCGATCGCCGCCGTGGACGAGGAGGAGGCGAAGCTCGACCCGGCCCAGCTCCGCGAGCTCGTGGAGGGCAGGACGGTGCACACGCTGCGCGAGCTCGATCCGTCGGACTTCGCCGGCGAGGACCTGGAGGTCCGGGAGATCCCCGCCGGCGCCCGGGTGGTGGACCTGCGCTCGCGGGCCGCCCACGACGCCTGGCACTGGCCGGACGCCGTCCACATGGACTTCTTCCGGGCCCTCAAGCGCTACGGCGAGCTGGACCGGGACGCCACCTACGTCTTCTACTGCGAGGTGGGGCTCAAGAGCGCCCACCTGGCGGAGGTCATGCAGCAGGCCGGCTACGCGGCGTACCACGTCCCGGGCGGCGCCAAGGACCTCATGCACCGCGCGGCCGGAGGCGACCCCCTGGCTGCCCAGCTCCAGTCACCAGCCCTGCTGGACGGCTGAGACTAGATGCCGCAGACGCACAGGTTTCCGCGGCAGAACCCGAACGCGCCCCCCTGATCGATGCAGGACTGGTTGCAGGCGGCTTCCTCACAGGTGGGCCTGGCGGAGACGATCGGCTGCCGGTCGAACGTGGCGGCACACGTGGCGCCCGTCGCCGGCGAGGTGACCGGGCCGTCGACGGCGATCGCCGAGCCGCTCGCGGTGGGGGCATCGGCACCGACCACGGGGACCAGCGCGATCACGAGAACCGCGGAGAGGGCCAGGGGAGCGAGGATCGAGAGACGCTGCTTCATGGAAACATCCTTTCCGGTGATACAAACTGTCAGCATGGATGACGCTCGCTGATGGAGTGCGCGCCACCCTCGGATCGTGGACACCTGCGCCCGCTGGTCATCCACCGGTGGTGGGTGATCGCCGCGTTCGCGGTCCTCGTCCTGGCCGCGGCGCCGGGCCTGCTCCGGCTCGAGATCGACAACTCCCCCGAAGGGTTCTTCGTCCGCGACGCGGCGGCCCTGGAGCGGTTTCGGCAGCTCGAGGCCGCGTTCACCCGCGACCGCGGGGTGCGCATCGTCCTCTCCGGCCCGGGCCTCTGGACCGACCGGGGTCTGGCGTTCCTGGCCGAGCTCGAGGAGCGCTCCCAGGAGGAGATCCAGGGCGTGCTCGGTGCGGCCGGGCCGTACCGTCACCACCGGTGGCGCCTTCCCTCCTGGCCGCCCGCCGATCCGCGGGCATTCGGCGCCGAGGTCGCCGCCGACCCGATCGACCGGGCCGCCGGTTGGGTGAGCGCCGACGGCTCCACGGCCACCGTCCTGGTGGGGCTTTCCCGGCTGACGCCGGAGAGGCGCCGGGCCACCCTCGCCGAGCTGGAGGAGCTCCTGGCCGGCGCCCCGCCCGGCGTCGAGGCCCGCCTGGCCGGGCTCGCGGTGATCAACCGCGCCCTCGACGAGGCGCTGGTGCGCATGGCCGCCCGGTTCTTCCCGGCGCTCCTGGCGGTCGCCGTCCTCCTGCTGATCGCGGTCTTCCGGAGCCCGTCCGGGGTGCTCCTCCCCCTGGGCACGGTCGCCGTCTGCGAGAGCGTGGTGCTCGGCGCCATGGGCCACGCCGGGCAGCGGCTGGACCTGGTGGTGATCCTCCTGATCCCCCTGCTCTTCGTGATCGCCCTCGCCACCGCGGTCCACGTGCTCGCATACCACCGGAGGCTCCGCGCGGAGGACGGCCCGACTCCGGATCGGACTCCCGTCCCGACCGTCCTCGCCACCTACCGGGTCAAGGCGTGGCCGGTGCTCTGGACCGGGGTCACCACCGCCGTCGGCTTCGGTGCGCTGGCGGTCAGCGAGGTTCCCCCGGTGCGGGCCCTCGGCCTCTGGTCGGCGTTCGGCATCGTCTTCCTGACCCTGACGATGCTGGTCCTCTACCCGGCGCTGCTGGCCACCCTCCCCGGTCCGCGGAGCCGGGACCGGGGTCCGGCGGCTCGGG
>JASFUJ010000420.1:0-4234 GCA_050050355.1 Acidobacteriota bacterium | reverse complement strand
CCTGGGCCTCGCCTCCGGCGATCCGGACAGCCACCCGCCCGCGGCGCTCCTCGCCCGGGTGGCCGAGACGGTGGGGATGGATGCCGTCCCGGAGCGGACCGAAGTACCTTCGAGACGATAATTTGTAATTTCCAGAGAACATCTCTAGAGTCCACCCCCGATGAGGCAGTCACCGCGTGGACTCGACGTCGACCTTCCGCGCCGAGCGGACCCAGTCTTCGGTTCCCACCCCAATCCCCACCCGTGCCGCTCGCACCCACCCACCCCTCGTGGCGGTCGCCCCGGTGGGCATCGGCGTGCCCCGATGCTCCCCCCTCATCCACCCCGGCAGCGAGTCCGAGCCGCGCGGTCCACGTCGACCGCGCGCCCGACCGCCGGGGCGACCGCCATCCCGCCTTCTCCCGCCACCCCATGACCCATCCCCTCTGACCTCGATCCCACCCCGGCCCGACCGGACCTCGGGCCGGACCGCCCGCCGGACCCCGTCGCGGATTCCGTGACCACGCCGGCGCACCTCACCCACTCCACCCCATCCATCCCCGAAGGAGGAACCCGCCATGACGCCATCCGTCCGTTGCCTCGTCTCGATCGCCTGCACCCTGCTCCTGGTCGGCGCCTGGGCCGCCCGGCCGACCGCCGCCGCCCACGGCAGCCTGTCCGTGGCCCGGGCGCCGGGAGGCCCGGTGCCCGCCGGCACCACCCTCCACGTGACCGCGGTGGTCGAAAACACCAGCGACGCCGAGCCGCTCGCCGGCGCCAACCTGGGCGGCTCGTTCACCGATCCGCTCCTCGCCTTCGTGCCGGGCAGCGTCACCGCCCGCTACCGGGAGGGGGACGGTCCCGTCGGCACCGTCGCCCGCGGGGACGACCCCGGGGACGACGGCTTCCTCGTGCTGCTCGACCCGGTGCCGCCGGGCTGGCACGTGGAGGTGCGCTTCCGCCTGCGGGCCGCGGCCCGCCTGCCCGCCGGCGAGGAGCAGGGCTTCGGCCAGGTGTCGCTCGCCTTCGCCCACGACGGCGGCGCCGAGTCGATCCCGGCGTACCTGCAGGTGCCGATCGAGGCCGAGCCCGCGCTGGAGCTCTCCAAGTACGACTTCGAGCGCACCTTCACCCCGGGGGGCGAGCCGGTCACCTACAACGTGTCGGTCCGCAACACGGGCAGCCAGGGGGCCACGGGCCTCGTGCTGACCGACGCGGTGCCGGAGGACGCCCGGGTCGACCCGGCGCTCTCCCACGGCGCCTGGACCTGCGCGCCCGGCACCGGAGCCGGCTCGGTCTGCACCGTGGAGCTGGACCGCCTGGCCGCCGGCGACACCCGGGCGTTCGGGCTCACCCTGGAGCTGGTGCCGGAGACGGTGCCGGCGGACCTGGAGCGGATTCGCAACGTGGCCCGGGTGCGCGACGACGGCGCCAACACCACCGGCTCGGACGCGCCGAAGCAGGCGTACGGCGTGGAGGAGACCCCGGTGGTGGCGACCCCCGACCTGCAGCTCTCGAAGAGCGACGACGGCGTCCGGGCGCGGCCCGGCGAGCGCATCATCTACCACCTGGCCTACCGCAACCACGGCACCCGCGACGCCCGCGGCGTGGTGCTGGAGGAGACCGTACCGGCCCACACGGCGTTCGACCCGGAGGGCTCGGCCCGCGGCTGGAGCTGCTCCCCCGCCGCCGGCGGACCCGGGGCCACCTGCACCCTCGCGGTCGGCGAGGTGGCGGCCGGCGGATCGGCCGCGGGCGGGTCGGACCCGGTGGGCTCGGCCTTCTTCGCCGTCCGGGTGGACGACACGCTCCCGGCCGACGTCCACGCGACGGTCAACGCCGCCCGGATCCGCGGCCTGGACCCGGAGGCGCCCTCCGCCGGCGACGACCTGGACCCCTCCGACAACCTGGCGAGCGAGAGCACGCCCCTCGACGCCTCCGCCGTGCTCCGGCTGGACAAGACCGACGGCGGCGCCACGGCGCGGCCGGGCGAGACCCTGGTCTACACCCTGACCGTCCGCAACGAGGGCGACCGGGACGCCACCGGGGTCGTGCTGGGCGAGGCCGTCCCCCGGCACGCCGCCTTCGACGCCGGCGCCTCGGACGCCGGCTGGAGCTGCGAGACGTTCGTGGTGGCCCCCGCGGCGCCCCTGAAGGCCGATCGGATCCAGTCGCCCCTGCGGTCGTCGACACTGCCCCTGAAGGCCGACCGGATCCAGGCCCCCGACACGATCCGGGCCGGCGAGCCGGTGACCGCCTGCTCCCTCGCGGTCGGCGACCTGGCCGCCGGGGCGTCGGTCTCGGTGCCGTTCGCCGTGACCCTCCCGGAGGCCGTGCCGGCCGGGGTCGAAGCCCTGGTCAACGGCGCGCTGGCGCGGGACGGCTCCGGCGCCGAGGACGACGCCGGGGAGACCACCCCGGTCGCGGCCTCGGTCGACCTGGCGCTCGTCAAGAGCGACGGCGGGGCGACCGCCCGCCCTGGCGAGACCCTGGTCTACACCCTGACCGTCCGCAACGAGGGCGACCAGGACGCCTCCGGGGTCGTGGTCGAGGACCTGCTGCCGGAGGGCACCCGGTTCGCACCGGAGGCGTCCGGCGCCGGCTGGAGCTGCGGCGGCGCCCGGTCCCCGCTGAAGGCCGCCCGGTCCCCGCTGAAGGCCGACCGGATCCAGTCGCCGCTGAAGGCGGACCGGATCCAGACCACCGGGGACTCCCGGGCTGCCCCGAATTGGACCGGCGGCGCTGCTCCCGCCGACCCCGCCGGGACCGTCTGCCGGTGGCCCGTCGGCGCGCTCCCGGCCGGGGCGTCCCGCACCCTCCGGCTCGCCGTGACCGTCGACAGCGCGCTGCCGGCCGGGCTCGACCGGCTGGAGAACCGGGCGGTGGCCTCCGACGACGGCGCCGGCGGCCCGGACGCCGACCCGGCCGACGACGAGGCCCGGACGGTGACCCCCATCGAGCCGATCGAGCCGCCTCCTTCGGTCCCCGGCGGCCCCGACCAGCCGGATCAGCCCTCTGAGCCGGACCAGCCCGGGCCGCCCTCTCAGCCCGACCCGGCCGACCCGGCCGCCCCCCCGCGCCTCGACCTCTTCCTGAGCGACCGCCTGGCCGAGGACCGGGACGGCTCCGGGGACGTCTCGGCCGGGGACGTGCTGTCCTACGCGGTGCGGGTCCGCAACCTGGGCGCCGGCGCGGCCGCGGGCGTGGTCTTCGAGGTGCCGGAGCTGGAGCGCCTGCGCCCGCTCCCCGGATCGGTGCGCGGCGACGGCACGGAGGTGCGCTCCCCGGAGGGCGCGGCGGACGGGGTCCCGGAGGCGTCGACCCTCGAGGTCCGCCTGCCCGACCTGCCGGCCGGGGCCGCCGCCGGCTTCGCCTGGGACGCGGCCGTGGACGACGACCTGCCGCCCGCGGTGCGGCGGGTGGTGGCCCGGGGAACGGTGGCGGCCGACGGGCTGGAGCCGCACCCGTCGGACGACCCGGCGACGGCGGCGGTGGACGACCCGACGGTGACCCCGCTCGGGGAGGCGATCGGACCGGAAGCTCCCGGAGCCCCGGTCGAGATCCCGACCCTGACGGAGCTGGGGTCGCTCCTCCTCTCCCTGCTGCTCGCCCTGACCGGCTGGAGGATGCTCCGGTGAACGGCCGGGTGGTGCGCTTCGTCGCGGTCTTCACCGGCCTGGTGGCGGGCGGGTTCACGCTGCTCTCGGTGCGCTGGGTGGACGCCCGGCTGGTCGAGCCCTGGGCCGCCTGGCTGGCGGCGCTGGCCACCGGGGTGCTCGACGCGCTGGGCGAGGACGTGGTCCGGACGGGGACGGTGATCCGCGGCACGGGCTTCTCGGTGCGGATCGAGACCGGCTGCAACGGCGTGGAGGCGATGCTCCTCTACGCCGCCGCGGTCGCGGCGTACCCCGCCCGCCGGCGCTGGAAGGGCGCCGGCCTGGCCGGCGGGGGGCTGGCGCTCCAGGCGGTCAACCTGGTGCGGGTGGTCAGCCTGTACTGGACCGGCGCCTACCACCCGGAGCTGTTCGACACGGTCCACACCGTGGTCTGGCAGAGTGCCGTGGTGCTGGCGGCCGCGGGGTTGTGGGTGGGGTGGGCGTGCGGCGCGACGCCGGTGCGGCGGCGCGGCTGAAGCCAGTGCGGTGGCGCGGCGGAGGCCAGTGCGGTGGCTCGGCGGAGGCCAGTGCGGTGGCTCGGCGGAGGCCAGTGCGGCGGCGCGGCGGAGGCCAGTGCGGTGGCGCGGCGGAGGCCAGTG
>JASFUJ010000419.1:0-4261 GCA_050050355.1 Acidobacteriota bacterium | reverse complement strand
GGACCCGGCACGACCGGCCGGAAAGCCGGTAGCGTTCGTCGAAGTCGTGGAAGCGCCGGGCGATCGAGCCCTGCTCGACCACCACCCCCTTGGGCCGTCCCGTCGTGCCGGAGGTGTAGATGATGTATGCCGCGTCGTCCTCGCGGACGGTGCGGCCGGGCCGATCGGTCCGACCGGGCCGGCCGGGTCGGGTCGGCCGAGCGGGCGGGCCGGCGATCGGCACGACGGGTGCGGGGAGCCCCGGGGCCCGGTGGGCCTCGCCGGGCTCCCGCTCCAGCCGATCCAGCCGCTGGGCGCCGGCGGCGTCCGCCAGCAGCAGGCGGGCGCCGGCGTCCTCCAGGACCCGGACCAGGCGCGCCGGCGGGGTGTCGAGGCCGACCGGCACGAACACCGCCCCGATCCGCGCCGCGGCCAGGATCGCCGCCACGGCCCGCACCGTCCGCCCGGCGTGGATCGCCACCGCGTCGCCGCGGCCGATCCCCCGGGCCTCCAGCTCCCGGGCGACGGTCTCGGCGTAGGCGTCCAGCCCGGCGTAGGACCAGGCTTGGCGGCCCCGGGCGGGCCCGTCCGGATCGGGTCCGTCCAGAACCGCCACCGCGCTCCCGTGGTCGTGGACGCTGCGGGCGAAGAGGGCGTCGAGGGTGAGGGGGCGGCGTGGCACCGGAGGGCGGCCCGGCGGGTCAGCAGAGCAACCGCGCAAACTGCCGCACGGTGGGGTTTTCGACGATGTCCCGGATGCTGATGTCCCGGTGGAGCTCCACCCGCACCCGGTTCACCAGCTTGAACGCGTTGAGGGACGTGCCGCCCAGCTCGAAGTAGCTCGACCGCTCGTCGAGCCCCGCCTCGTCGAGGCTCAGCACCCCCGCCCAGAGGGCGATCACCCGGCGCTCCATCTCTTCCAGGCGCTTGGAGGGGGCCTCCTCCTCGTCGCCCAGCAGCTCCCGGATCTCCCCCACCAGAGAGCGCTCGCCGGAGACGAGCGCCGCAAGGGCCTCGCCGTAGCGCCGCGCGAAGCCGTCGAGCCCCAGGGTCTCGGCCACCGAGGAGCGCATCCAGACCTCGCCGCCCTCCCGCTCGTGCCCGCAGACCACCACTCCCCGGCCCGGGAAGCCGGCGTCGAGGACCTCGGGGGACCAGTCACCGGCGCCGGAGCCGCCGTCCCCGCCCAGGTAGAAGAAGGCCGGGGCGGGCCGGCTCCCCCGGCAGGGCGGGCCCGCGGGCTCCACCTCGAGGCAGCCGTCCATCCGGAGCTGGCCTTCGACCTCCTCCAGCAGGGTGTCGACGGAGTCCTCGTCCTCCGCGTAGACATAGCTCGGCAGCAGGCGGGCCTTGCGGCCTCCCCCCGCCGGCGCCGGGCGGGGGTCGACCAGGCAGCAGCCGATCAGGCTCTCGACGTCGTCCAGGTACCACTGGAGCACCAGGTGATAGGCCCCCAGCAGCGCGGCGTCGGGGTCCCGGCCGCCGGCCCGCAGGAGATCGCCCGGGCGCTCGCCCGGCTCCGCCCAGCCGTCGCCGCCGACCCAGCCGTCCGCCGGCGAGCCGTTCGGTCCGCCGGCCTCCCAGCCGATGAGCTTCTCCTGCTTGTAGATGTTCGAGCTCGGGAGCTGTCTCCAGAGCCCTTCGTACGCTGCGTCCATGCTCGTCCGTCCGTCGGTTCGTCCGGGGCTTCTCCCGGTGCCGGGTCCATCGCCGCGGGGATCGTCGTGCGCGGTCTCCGGGCGGCGGTCGCCCTCGGGGCGGTCGGAGGCGGGGCCGGATGGGCTTCGAAGGCTTTCCATGGCGGGCCTATCGCAGGGTCTCGACCGGATCGAGCTTCGCCGCGCGCCGGGCGGGCCAGACGCCCCCCAGGAGCCCGGTGGCCATGGCGGCCAGGACGGCGATCACCAGAACGGTCACCGGCGGAACCACCCGCTGGACGCCGAAGCTCTCCGCCAGCATCGGGGTGAGCGCCGCCCCGCCGGCCTGTGCCAGCAGGAGGCCCACCAGGGAGGCGACCACCGAGACCACCAGCACCTCGAGCACGATCTGGATCTGCACGTCCCGGGCCCGGGCGCCGACGGCCTTGCGCAGGCCGATCTCCGCCACCCGGCCCTTGATGCTCACCAGCATGATGGCCAGGATGACCACCAGCGAGATCAGGAACGCGGTGCCGGCGATCAGCGGCACGAAGATGTCGAAGGTGCCGAAGGACCGGTCCAGCAGGTCGTTCATCAGGGCCGAGGTCAGCACGCTGAAGTCGTCCTCCTGGCCCTCGCCGATCCGGTGCTGCTCGCGGAGCACGCGGCGGATCTCGTCGGCGATCTCCCCGGAGCGGGTGCGGTCGGCGATGGTGAAGGTGACGCCGGAGATGTAGTCCCGCTTCAGCAGGGTGTCCATCAGCGTGGTGTACGGCACCTGGATGGTGTCGTCCTGGTCGTTGCCGTGGGGATCGGTGCCGATCGTCTCCAGCACGCCCCGGATCTCGAACGGCACGCCGTCGATGAAGATCTGCTCGCCGATCGGCGAGCGGTCGGGGTACAGGGCCTCGGCGGTGGTCGACCCGAGCAGGGCGACCTTGGCCCGGCGCAGCACCTCGTCGTCGGTGAAGAACTGCCCCGCCTGCGCCGACCGGCGGCGCACGGTGGCGGCCCGCTCCGAGTGGCCGACGACCCCCACCTCGTCGCTGACGCCCCCGGCCCGCACGTCCCGGCCGCCGGCGTAGATCACCGGGTCCCAGTCCTCGACCGGCACCGAGGCGGCGACCGTCTCCACGTCCGGCAGCTTCAGGTCGGTCCGCCCCTCGCCGCCGCCCATGAAGCCGCTCCCCGCCATCACCAGGATGGTGTCGGCCGGGTAGGACTCCTCGATGAAGGTGGTGAACGATTCCCGGACGCTCCCCGCCACCGTGTGGAGGAGCACCGTCGCCACCACGCTGACGACGATGCCGAGGGCCATGAAGAGGGTCTTCAGCTTGTAGCGCCACATCCGGGAGAAGACGGCGTGGAGCAGCAGCGAGCGGTTCACTCCGCACCTCCCGCGGCGCGGTCGCCCGGAGCGGCGACCTCGACCGGTTCCGGCGGCGGCACCGCCGCGGGCACGTTGGCCTCGTCGGACTCGATGGCGCCGTCCCGGATGCGGATGATCCGGTCGGCCTTCCGGGCCACCTCCAGGTCGTGGGTGATCAGCACGATGGTCGTGCCCTGCTGGTTCTGGGCCCGGAACAGGTCCATGATCTCCTCCGTCGCCACGGAGTCCAGGTTGCCGGTCGGCTCGTCCGCCAGCAGGACGGACGGCTCGTTCACCACGGCCCGGGCGATCGCCACGCGTTGCTGCTGCCCGCCGGAGAGCTCCTCCGCCAGGTGGTCCTTGCGGTCCGACAGGCCCACGGAGTCGAGGGCGGCCGCGCTCCGGGCCTCGTAGTCGCTCCGGTCCGCGTAGAGCAGGGGGAGCTGCACGTTCTCCATCGCCGTCGTCCGCGGCAGCAGGTGATACGCCTGGAACACGAACCCGATGACCCGGTTGCGGATCCGCGCCAGCTCGTCCTCGCTCAGGTCCTGGACCGCCCGGCCGTCGAGCAGGTACTCGCCACTGTCGGGGCGGTCGAGCAGGCCCATCACGTTCATCAGGGTCGTCTTGCCGGAGCCGGAGGGCCCGAGGATCGCCACGAGCTCCCCCTGCCCGATCTCGAGGGAGACGTCGTCGATCGCCGTGACCGGCTGCTCCTTCTTCTTGTACGTCTTGTGCAGATGCCTCAGCTCGATCATCGTCAGCTCTCCGAACGGTTCGCCCACTCCTGCTTGTCCGACACGATTTCCTCGTTCTCCGCCAGGCCGGAGACGATCTCGACCCGCTGCGGGGTTTGCAGGCCGATCTCCACCGGCCGCTCGACCCAGCGCCCCGCCTCCCGCACGACCACCAGGTCCTCGCCCCGCTCGTGCAGGAGGGCGGACCGCGGCACGGTGAGGACGTCCTCGCGCTCGTCGAGGATGAAGTCGACGTGCGTCGTCATCTCGGGCCGGATCAGCAGGCCCTGACGGTCGAGGATGTCGATGATCACGACGTAGTTGACCACGTTGTTGATGAGCTGGGCCTTGGGGTAGATCGCCTGGACGACCCCCTCCAGCTCGTGTCCCGGGTAGGCGTCCACGCGGAAGGTGACCCCCTGGCCCTGCCGCACGCGCCCGATGTCGGTCTCGTCCACGTACGCCTGGACCTCCAGGCGGTCGAGATCGACGATGGTGACGAAGGTGGGGGTGGCGAAGCTGGCCGCCACGGTCTCCCC
>JASFUJ010000418.1:0-4263 GCA_050050355.1 Acidobacteriota bacterium | reverse complement strand
AAGGTGGCCGCCCTCGGGGTTCTCGTCGGCGGCCTGATCGCCCTGGGGCTCTCCCGCGCGGTCTCGGACCTGCTGTTCGGCGTCGGCGCGAGGGACCCCGTGACCTTCACCGTGGTGGCGCTCCTGATGCTCGGTCTGGCCGTCCTGGCCGCCTATCAACCGACGCGGCGCGCCCTGCGCGTGGATCCGGTCTCGACGTTGCGCGAAGAGTAGCCCGGGTGACGGGTCGAGAGCAGGTGAGGAGTCAGAAGACGGCATGAAGACCGGCAAACTGTCCAGAGAAGAGCTGAGCCGCCTCGTCCACAAGCTGGGCAAGGGCAAGCGGGCGAAGAGCCGACCGGACCGAGCGGAGCGCGGAAAGGCGGCGGCCGGGACGAGCCGCGAGGCGCGGCGCGACCGGACCGCGTACCCCGTGTCCACCGCCCAGCAGCGCCTCTGGTTCTTCGACCGCCTCCTCCCGGGCTCGACGGCCTACAACGTGCCCGTCCCGCTCCGCCTCCGGGGCGCGCTCGACGCTCCCGTGCTCCACGCGACCGTGCGGGAGATCGTGCGGCGCCACCCGTCGCTGCGGACCCGGTTCACCTTCGAGCGGGGGGAGCCGATCCAGGTGGTCGAGCCCGCGGTCCCCGTCCCGCTGCCGGTGGTCGACCTCCGGAGCCTGCCGCGGGAGCGGGCCGGAGAAGCGGCGACGGCGGTGGCCAGGGCAGAGGCCCGGCACCCGTTCGACCTGGCGACCGGGGGGCTTTCGCGGTTCACGCTGGTGCGCATCGCGCCGCGGGAACACCTCCTGTCGATCGTCTTCCACCACATCGTGGCCGACGGCTGGTCGATCGGCGTCTTCCTCCGCGAGCTCGCCGCGCTCTACCCTCCGTTCACGCGGGGCGAGCCGTCCCCGCTGCCCGAGCCGACCGCGTCCTACGCCGACTTCGTCGAGTGGGAGCGCGAGCGGCTGGCCGGCGCCGAGCTCGAGCGCAACCTGCGTTCCTGGCGCGATCGTCTCGCGGGCGCTCCGGCGGTCCTCCGGCTGCCCACCGACCGGCCGGCCCCGAAGGTGCGGAGCGATCGAGGGGCGAGCGCGTGGCTCGCCTGGTCGCCGGAGCTCACCGAGGACTTCCGCGCGCTCTGCGCCGACCGGGGAGTGACGCTCTTCACCGGGCTCCTCGCCACCTTCCAGACCCTCCTGGCCCGCCACGCCGACACCGACTCGCCGGTGGTGGGCGTGCCGCTGGCCAACCGCCCGCTCCGCGACCTGGAGGGGCTGATCGGCATGTTCGTCAACACCCTGCCCCTGCGGGCCGAGCTCGCGGACTCCCCGACCTTCGCCGAGCTGTTCGAGCGCACGGCGGTGGCCCTGTCCGAGGCCCAGGAGCATGCGGTGCCCTTCGAGCGCCTGGTGGAGCACCTTCACCCCGACCGCGACCTCACCCACCCGCCGGTGTACCAGGTGACCTTCGGCCTCCAGAACACTCCCCGCTCGGAGCTCCACCTGCCCGGGCTGGAGCTGGAGATCGTCCCGCTCGACGCCGGCGGCTCCAAGCTCGACCTGAGCCTCCAGATGATCGAGCGCAACGACCGGCTCGAGGGGGAGCTCCAGTACAGCACGGAGCTGTTCGACCGCACGACCGTTCAGCGCCTCCTGGGCCACCTGGAACGGCTGGCGAGCGCGGCGGTGGCCCGGCCGGACCAGCGCGTCGGGGAGCTCTCCGGGGCGGACCTCCTCGGCCCGGCCGAGCGCCAGCAGCTCCTGCGGGAGTGGAACGACTCGGCCCGGCCCCGATCACGGGAGTGGCGGACGGTGGTCGAACGCGTCGCCGCCCGGGCGGTCCACGCCCCGGACGCGGTGGCGCTGGTCGACGGCTCCGAGACGGTGACCTACGGCGAGCTGGAGCGGCGCGCCCGCGCCCTGGCCGCACGCCTCGTCGCGCTCGGGGTGGCCCCGGAAGAGCGGGTCGGAATCCTCGCCGACCGGTCGGTGGAGCTGGTCGTGGCCGAGTACGCCACCCTCCGTGCGGGCGGCGCCTACGTGCCGCTCGACCCCTCGTACCCGGTGGCGCGGGTCCGCTTCATGGTGGACGACGCCGAGACGCGGGTGGTCCTCGCCCGGCGGGCGCAGCAGGACGTGGTCGCCGAGCTCGCATATCCGACCGAGACGGAGACCGGGATCGACGTCGGAACCGTCACCGGCCCGAAGGTGGTCTGGCTGGGCGGCGAGGCCGGCGGAGCGGCCGAGGCGCAGGAACCGGGAGCCCCGCCGGAGCCGGGAGCCGGACCCGGGAGCCTCGCGTACGTGATCTTCACCTCGGGCTCCACGGGACGGCCGAAGGGGACGCTCCTGGCCCACGAGAGCCTCGCCAACCTGGTGGGCTGGCACGTGGACGCCTACGGCCTGTCGCCGGACGACCGGACCTCGATGGTGGCCGGCCCCGGCTTCGACGCCTCGGTGTGGGAGATCTGGCCTACCCTCTCGGCGGGGGCCACCCTGACGATCGTCGACCGCGAGACCGCGGCCGCCCCCGAGCGCCTCCCGGAGTGGCTGGCCGCCCGGCGGGTGACCGTCGGCTTCCTGCCGACTCCCGTAGCGGAAGCGTTCTTGGACGAATCGGAAGCGTTCTTGGACGAATCGGAAGCGTTCTTGGACGAATCGGAAGCGAACCCGGACGAATCCGACGCGGCGCCGGCGGAGCCCGTCCCGACCCTGCGGACCCTGCTCACCGGCGGGGACGCCCTCCACCGGCGCCCGGCTCCGGGGTCGGGCTTCGAGCTGTTCAACCACTACGGACCCACCGAGAGCACGGTGGTGACCACCCGCTCCCGGGTGACCCCCCGCGACGCCACCGGCCGGCCCGGGCCACCGCCCATCGGGCGGCCGATCGCCAACCTGCGGGCCCACGTCCTGGACGCCGCCCTGCGCCCCGCTCCCCTCGGCGTCCCCGGCGAGCTCTGCGCGGCCGGCGCCGGGCTCTCCCGCGGCTACCTGGGCCGCCCCGGGCTCACCGCGGAGCGCTTCGTCCCGAACCCGTTCGGCGAGACCGTCGGGAGCCCGGGCGACCGGCTCTACCGCACCGGGGACCTGGTGCGGCTGCGGCCGGACGGGGAGATCGAGTTCCTCGGGCGGCTCGACCACCAGGTCAAGATCCGCGGGTTCCGCATCGAGCTGGGCGAGATCGAAGACCGGCTGCAGGCCGTCCCCGAGGTCGCCGCCGCCGTGGTGCTGGCGTCCACCGGCGCCCCGGGCGGCGGCCGCCTGGACGCCTACGTGGTACCCGCCCCCCCGGCTCAGGATCGGACTCGGGGTCGGGGCGAGATCCCGGCCGAACGGCTGGTCCGGGAGCTTCGCAACGCCCTCGCCGTCGAGCTGCCGGACTACATGGTGCCGGCCACCTTCACGGTGCTCGACGGGCTGCCCCTCACCCCCAACGGCAAGGTCGACCGCCGGGCGCTGGCCGCCGAGGCGGGAGGGCCGGGCGCACCCGGCCGCCGGGCCGCCGCCGTGCGGGTGGCGCCCCGGACCTCCACCGAGAAGGCCGTGGCGGAGATCTGGGAGGAGCTGCTCGACCCCGACGGGAGCTCCGGCCTGCACGTGGGGGTGCACGACGACTTCTTCGCCCTCGGCGGCCACTCTCTGCTGGTGACCCGCCTGATGGCCCGTCTGCGGGAGCGGCTGGG
Source organism: Acidobacteriota bacterium (assembly GCA_050050355.1). Lineage (GTDB taxonomy): Bacteria > Acidobacteriota > Thermoanaerobaculia > Multivoradales > DATKCC01 > JASFUJ01. Next base: position 597 of record JASFUJ010000418.1, on the reverse strand, counting down.
GATCGACCTGCCGGTGCGAACCGCCTTCGAGAACCCCACGCTCGGCGCCCTGGCCGCGGTGGTCGAGGCCGCCCCCCGGGGTGAGGCCCCGCCGGTGGAGCCGGCGTCCCGGGAGCGCGACCTGCCGCTCTCGTTCGCCCAGGAGCGGCTCTGGTTCCTGGACCGGATGGAGCCGGGCCGAGCCTGGTACAACCTGCCGGCCGCCGTGCGGCTCACCGGGGACCTGGACGTGCTCGCCCTGGCCCGGGGCCTGGGGGAGATCGTCCGACGCCACGAGGCCCTGCGGACGGTCTTCCGGGAGACCGGGGAAGCGTCCCCCGTCCAGGTCGTCCGCCCGGCACCCGGGGACGGGATCCCGATGATCGACCTCTCCGCCCTGGACCCGGCCCGGCGTGAAGCGGAAGCCGCGGCGCGGACCGGGAACGAGGCGTCGCGCCCGTTCGACCTGACGACCGGCCCCCTGCTACGGAGCCTCCTGCTCCGCGTGGACCCCACCGAGCACGTGCTCGTGGTGACCATGCACCACATCGTCTCCGACGGCTGGTCGGTGGGGATCTTCCTGCGCGAGCTCGGGTCGCTCTACGCCGCCTTCCGCGA
>JASFUJ010000417.1:0-4264 GCA_050050355.1 Acidobacteriota bacterium | reverse complement strand
GCGAGCGCCCGGGGCTCCGACCGGGAGAGCACCTGGTCCGGCCGGCCGGTGAACTCCTCCCCCACCGCCACCCAGACGGCCGCCTCCCGGCGGGCCGCGATCGACAGCAGGAACCCGGCGGCCACCAGGAAGAAGGCACCGTGGAACAGGAAGGTGCCGAGGGGCGCCCACCGGCGCCGCGCCCCCACCAGCCGGTCCCGCTCTTCGAGCACCGGCCGGAAGCCCCGCCGGCGGAGCAGAGCCCGTGCCCGCTCCCGGTCCAGCGCCCGGCCCACCGGCAGGTCCCACGCGGGGACCCGGTCCGCCAGCACCGGCCGCGCGGCGATCTGGCTCCGCAACGCCGGGATGCGACGCCACAGGCAGAGCGCCGTGTTCACCAGGAGCAGGGTGTAGACCAGCCAGAACGGGACCAGGCCGGCGATGTTGGCCACCACGTGGGGCGGGGACGACGTGGCCCAGATCGCCAGGAACCCGGAGTAGAGCGCCGCCGTCACCATGAGGGCGATCGACAGCCGCCAGGACCCGAGCCAGCGGCCCGGCTCCAGGGCCGCCGCCCGCACCCGCTGGACGATCCGCGCGGCCATCCCTACCCCACGTTGAACACGTGGAGGCTCCCTTCCATGACCAGGTTGACGCCCCAGAACGAGACCAGTACGCCGACGATGGCGACCACCACGATCCAGGCGAAGCGCCGGCCCCGCCAGCCCAGGGTGATCCGCAGGTGGAGCGCCACGCCGTAGACCAGCCAGGAGAGCAGCGACCAGGTCTCCACGGGATCCCACGACCAGTAGGCCCCCCACAGGTTCTTGGCCCAGATCGATCCGGCCGCGATCATGATGGTGTCGGTGATGAAGCCGAACACGGTGGAGCGGAACATCAGCTCGTCGAGGCCGTCCAGGCGCTCGCGGCTCTCCGCCTCCGTCGTCCCGGTCGGTTCGGTGGCTCGGGCCCCCTTCCGGGTGCGCGCGAGGTAGACGATCCCGGCGCCGCAGGCGACCGTGTAGGCGCCGTAGGCGAGCCACGCGAAGAAGATGTGGATGTAGAGCCAGAAGGACTGGAGCGCGGCCACCAGGGGCCGGGCGCCGGTGTCCGACATGGCACCCCCACCCAGGATGATCAGGGCGAAGGGGAGGGCCCCGGCCGCCACCAGCGGATACCGCTCCCGCCACCCGGCCCACAGGGTCATGGCGACGATGAACCAGCCCCCCACCAGGGCGTTCTCGAAGTTGCCGATGGTCGGGACGTGCCCGGTGGCCGCCCAGCGCCAGGCCACCAGGACGGTGTGGAGCGCCAGCCCCGCCGCCGCCACCCAGAGGGCGCGCACCGCCCACCGGCTCCTCCCGAACACCCGTCCGAAGATCTGACCGGCGACGGCCAGCGCGTAGATCACCAGCGTGGTCCAGAACAGGACCCCGAATGCTCCGCTCATCCCTTCCCCCCTTTCTTCGCTCGGGTCTCTCGGACGGAGTCTCCACCCCCGCCGCCGAGGTCCGCGAACAGCGTCGCCAGCTCCCTCCCGAAGCGGCCCGAGAAGTGCTCGCTCCGGCCGACCAGCCGGACGGTCTCATCGTCCCACGTCAGCGCCACCTCCCGCCGGTGCAGGAGCAGCCGCCAGATCAGGCCGAGCACCCCGAGGGTGAACCCGGCGATCAGCAGCCCGCCGCCGCGCTCGCGGACGACCTGGAGCCCCGCCCAGTAGCGGATCTCCTCGAGCACCAGCCGGCCTTCGAGCGCCCCGCCCGGCGCGGTGAGCGGCGCCCCCTGCCCCGGTCTCAGCGCGCCTTCGAAGAGCACGTCCGCTGCCCCGTCCCCGGCGGGCCCCCGGAGCACGCGGAGGCCGAGCACGGTCTCCCCGAGCGCCGCGCGCTCCGGGAACGGCTCCCCGGGCGCCAGCGGTTCGACGACGGCCGTCAACCGGCCACCGGCCAGGGGCACCTCCGTCGGCTCGGCGCCGCCGGCACCGGCCATGGGATCGATCCGGGTCCGGGCGGAGGCCGCCACCCGGTCGACGGTGAAGCCCCGTCCGTCCTGGAGCCACAGCACCGGCGCCAGGCCCGCGCCCTGGACCAGGATCTCGGAGGCCCCCCACCGGGCCGGGTGGTTCACTCGCGCCCGCCGCTCGACCGGCACTCCCGGCGTCCGGAACGAGAGCGTGGCCCCCAGGTGGACCGGCTCGCCGTCGACGAACCGGGGGTCCACCTCCGCCAGCCCGAACGCCAGCTCCGGCGGGCCGGTCCACGGCGCGTGCCGCAGCACCCGCTGGTACTCGCCGGCGAACTCCTGGCCCTCCACCACCACCGCCGTGCCCACGAACCGGGTGAGATAGATGGCCACGCCACCAGCGCACAGGAGGAAGAAGCTCAGGTGGAAGAGGAGGAACCCCAGCGGCGCGGTCCGGTGCTTGACGCCCCAGAAGGTGCGCTCGCCCGCCCGGCGGACCCGGTAGCCGTGGCCGCGCAGGATCTCCACCGCCCGTCCCGGCCGCCAGCTCTCGGGCACCGGCTCCGCGAAGCTCTCCTCCACGCGGGCCCAGGCCTCGAGCCCCCGCTCCGAGCGCTCCCGCATCCGGCTGCGCCGCACCGTGGGGCCGACCCGCGCCGCCAGGACGGCGGCGAGGTTGAGGAAGAACAGCACCAGCACCGCCACGAACACCGGGCTCGTCGCGAGCCGTCCGAGGCCCAGGGTCACCAGGAAGAAGCGGGCCCGTGGGTGACCGGTGAGCATCCGGGCGAACTCCTCGTGGCCGAGCACCGCCTCCTGGGGCAGGGCCACGTTGAGCAGCAGCATCCCCGCCAGGAGGACCAGCAGAGCCACCGTCGTGCGCGGCGCGGTGAACCGTTTCCAGAGCCGTCGCGGGGTCACGCCGGCCCCTCCGCACCGGACTCCCCGGCGTCCTCGAAGACGATCGGCCGCCACCCCTCCACCCGCCATCCGGCGCCGGTCCGGACCAGGTAGTAGAGGCCGTCCACGACCCGTTCGCGGGGCGGCTCGGCCTCGGAGCCGTCCGCGGCCCAGAGCGTCCGGAACGTCCACCACTCACGGGTCCGGAGCTCCAGCCGGTCCCGGCTCGCCGATCCGCCTGGACCGGCGGGGTCCACCGACAGGACGACGAGCCGCTGGAGCTCCGGGTCCTGCAGGCGATGGTTGCGCGCCAGGTAGTCCACGTCCGCCCGGAGCTCGTCGATCAGTCCCGGCGAGGCCGGCATCCGCTCCGCGAACCGCGGATCCCCGCCGCTCAGGTAGAAGTGGCGCATCAGCGCCAGGGTCCGCGCCACCGTGTCCGCGGCCGCCCGGCCCTCGGCCTCCGTCAGCGGCGCCGACGGCTCCGACGCCCCGTCCCCGCCGAGCCAGGCGGACGCGAAGAGTCGCCACTCCTGGCCCACCGCCAGGACCATGAACAGGACGAACGCCCCGAGGACGATCTGCAGCAGCCGCTTCACCGGTCCGATCTCCGGGCGACGACCCAGGTCAGACCGAGGACCGCCAGCCCGAGCGCGGCCGCCGAGGCCCCGCCGAGCAGCAGCTCCCCGTACCCTCGCCGGGAGAGCAGGATCTCCGACCACTTCTCCAGGCCCGCGAAGCCGACGCGGTAGCCGTCGCCGATCTCCGCGAAATGCCCCGGCAGCAGGCGACCCCGGCCCAGCACCTCACCGTCGCCGCCCGGCCCGAGCGGCCCGCCCGGACCGGCGGACTCCTCCCCGACGGCCAGCCTCCGGACCGCCAGGTCCAGGGTGGCGTGGCCGCGCAATCCGGCGTCCAGGCTGGCCAGGTCGACCCGGCCGTCCACCCTCAGGGACTCCCGCGCCAGGGTGAAGGCCCCCTCGAACGCGACCCCCCGCACTCCGGCGGGGCCCCCGTTCGAGCCGCTCGGGCCGCCCGCCCTCTCGGTGGTGAACGGCACCACCCGGTCGAAGACCGTCTCCCCCTCCTTCCGGATCACGATCCGGGGCGCGAACCCGAACGCCCCCTGGTGGAAGCGCAGGGAGCCGGCCGCGGCCAGCCGCCCGGGCTCCACCTCCAGTCGTTCGGCCACGGTCCCGGCCTCCGCGGTCCCGTTCCCGGAGGGGCGCTCGACCACGAGCCGGCTCCGCGGGACGAAGGAGCGCTCCCCCGTCGCGGCGGCGGACCCCACCGGCAGCAACTCCACCTCCTCCAGGCCCAGGACCACGTCCATCTCCCCGATCCGCGCCAGCGGCCCACCGACCAGCTCCTGCAGGTGGGAGCCGCCGGCGAGCGGCACCCGCTCCCCCTCGTAGAGCACGAC
>JASFUJ010000416.1:0-4268 GCA_050050355.1 Acidobacteriota bacterium | reverse complement strand
CCTGCCGGCGTGGACTGCACGAGTTTCGGTCGATTCGGTCATCGGTCGGTCCTCCTGTTGCCGTTTCGAGGGTACTCTAGGACATGAATCGCATCATTCGTCCACAAGACGAATTCGATTCGATACACTCACCCCATGCGCCCCCTCGACCGAATCGACGCCGAGATCCTGCGCCAGCTCCAGAAGAATGGACGCCTGCCCAACAAGGAGCTGGCGCAGCGGGTGGGTCTCGCCCCCTCCACCTGCCTGGTCCGGGTGCGCCGCCTGCAGGAGGACGGCTACTTCCGGGGCTTCCACGCCGAGGTGGACCCCCGCCTCGTGGGGGTGGGCGTGCAGGCGATGGTGTCGGTGAGCCTGTCGCGCCACGCCCGGAGCCAGGTGGAGAGCTTCCGGGCGCACGCCCTCTCGCTGCCGGAGGTGGTGGCCTTCTTCCACGTCACCGGCGAGGCGGACTTCCTGCTCCACGTGGCGGTGCGGGACCTGGACCACCTGCGCGACCTGGCGCTCTCCGCATTCACCACCTGGGAGGAGGTGGCCCGGATCGAGACCTCGGTGATCTACGAGCACGCCACCAAGCCGGTGCTGCCGATCTACTCCGAGGAAGACGCCGGCGGCGAGAGCCCGGACCGCTGAGGGGCTCCGGGCCCGGCTACAGGAACCGCTGGAACAGCACCATCAGCACCAGCGTGGCGCTGGTCAACAGCCCGATTCCGGCCCGCGGAGCCTCCTCGAACGCCTCGGGCAGGAGCTCCATGAACACCATGAAGACCATCGCCCCCGCGGCGAACCCGATGCTGTAGGGCAGGGCCGGGCGGACCGCCTCCACGAACAGGAAGGCCGGGACGGCCAGCACCGGCTGGGGCAGGGACGACACCACGCTCCAGCCGGCGCACCGGGGCACGCTCACCCCCTCGGGGTGGAGCACGGCGGTGATCGCCACCCCTTCGGGGACGTTGTGGACCGCGATGGCGATGGTGATCACCGCCGCCAGGGTCATGCCGCCTCCGAACGAGGCGCCCACGGCCACCCCTTCGGCGATCGAGTGGACCGTCATCACCACCATGATCAGCACCATCTTCTTGGCGCCGGCCCCCCGGACCTGCTCGAACCCCGGGTCGACGGCGTCCAGCCGCCGCTCGGTCACCAGAATGAAGGCGACCCCCAGGACGGCGCCGACGATGGTCTGCCACTCGCCGTACACGGTGCCCTCGCGGATGAGCCCGAAGCAGGCGCCGAGCATCAGCCCCGCCGCGACCGCGTTGGTGTAGGCCACCGTGCGCCGGGAGACGGTCCGGACGAAGACGAACGGGATCGCACCGAGCCCCGTGGCCAGGGCGGTCCCGAGGGCGTAGAGGCCGACGATCATCCAGTCGCTCATCCGACCATCCCCTCCACCAGCACCACCATCCCCATGGCGACCGCCGCGACCACCGCGATGCTCACCTTGCCCGCCTGGCGGTAGGACTGGGGCAGGAGCTCCACGAGCACCAGGTCGAGCAGGGTGCCGGCGGCGAACCCGACCGCCCAGGGCAGCACCGCCGGTGCCGCCGAGATCACGGCGTAGGCGGCCACGCCGAAGAGCACCTGGGGCACGTTCACCGCCACCGCCAGCACCGCGCCCGACCCGAGGCGGATGCCCTGGGCCCGCAGGACCGCGCACAGGATGGTCCCCTCCGGGATGTTGTGGACCGCCAGGGCGAGCGCCATGAAGACGCCGAAGCGCAGCTCGACCGCCGCCGCCGCGCCGATCGCCAGGCCCTCCCAGCCGGAGTGGAATGCGCCCATGATCAGGACCCGGTAACCGTAGGCCGCGTCTCCATGGTCCACCTGGTCCAGGTCGAGCTCGTCCGTGCCGGCCCACAGGTGGATCCAGTGGATGAAGAGGATCCCCAGGAGCGCCCCGGCGCCCAGCTCCAGGGCCTGGTCCACGTGGGCGGTGAGCACGTAGGCCGCGCCGAGCATCAACCCCCCTGCCAGCGCGTTGGACCAGCCCATCCAGATGGACGGGATCGATGCGCGTCCGAGGATCGGCAGCGCACCGACGGCCGCGGTGACGGCCGCCACGCCGCCGAAGAGCAGGACGATGAGCACCGGGTCCATGGTCGCTCGGAGCGGCGTCTCAGCCGGAGAGGGAAGCCACCCCGCGCTCCACGCGCCGCACCAGCTCGGGCAGGTCGGCCTCGTCCACCGAGCAGTGGGCGATCCGCAGGAACCGCTCCTCGATGGCCACGACGCCGGTGTCCTCGGCGTCGAGCAGGTGGTGACGCACGGCGTCCGCGGTCAGGCCGGCCGCCCGGGGACGCTCCCCCAGCTCGGCCAGCGCGAAGCAGCCCGAGTTGAACGGCAGCGGCCGCAGCAGGTCCGGGTCGCACGCCGCCAGGGCGTCCCGGAGCACCCGGTACCGGCCCGCGAGCAGGAGGCGCACCCGCTCGGACTGCTCCTCGGCGTCGTCCCTGCGCAGCGCCGTCAACAGCACCTCCTGGCTGGTGGCCACCGGCGAGCCGATGCCGGCGCGCACCATGCATTTGACCTTGCTCTCCAGGGCGTCGGCGATCGGGGTCCCGGGATCGAAGGGGAAGGTGACGAACCCGACCCGTCCGCCGAAAAAGGAGAACTCCTTGGTGGCGCCGTCGACCTTGATCGGCACCAGGTTCGGGTGCAGCCCCTGGAGGTCCCAGAACATCGACCGGGTAGGGATCCCCTCCTCGAACACCAGGCCGGCGTAGGCGTCGTCGCAGACCGCCAGCAGCGGGCGCTCCTCGGCCACCTCGACCAGGGAGGAGGCGATCCGGTCCCGCTCCTCCGGGGTCGGCGAGTACCCGCCCGGGTTCGAGGGGAAGTTGACGATGGCCAGGGCCGGCTCGTTCGGGGCCAGGTCCGCGGCGTCCAGGGCCTCGCGCAGCGCCAGGGCGTTGAAGCGCCCCGCCCGGAAGGCCGGGGCGGACACGATGCGCGCGCCGGTGCGCAGGGCGAAGACCTGCCGGTAGTTGCCCCAGAACGGGGCGGGCGCCGCCACCACCCGGGGGCGGCCGTCGGGTGCGCCGGCGAAGAGATCGGCGACCACGGAGAGCCCGTGGGTCAGGCCGGCGGTGACCACCGGCAGGGTCGAGCGGGCGCCGTCGGCTCCCTCGGAGTCCTCGCCGAGCCCGGCCCGCCGCCGCTGCCACCCGCGCCAGCGCTCCCGCACCTCGCCGATCCCCTGGACGGGCGAGTACAGGAGCGCGCGGTTGCGGTTCGCCTCGCCGAGCCCCTCCAGGGCCTTCGCCATGGGGGGCAGGGGGACGGCACCGCCGCGGCCGTCGGTGATCTGGCCGATGGTGCCGTTGTACGTCTTGCCCCGGGCTTCGGCGGCCTGGAAGGGGATGTCCCGGGGGAACTCGGCGCGGCGCCCGAGGGGCGAGAGCGCCGCGTCCAGGGCCGGCGAGGCGGCGCGGACGGCGTCGTTGATCGCAGGGTCGGGGGATGTCGTGGAGCGGGTCATCGGTGCACCTCCGAGACCGGAGTGTATCTGTATCACTCCTCCAAATCCGACCGGGGTCGTGGATGGGATAAGGTTCACCCCGCATGCTCCGAGCCCGATCAGCCTTCGCTCTCGCGCTCCTGGCGCCGTCGTTGGCGAGCGCTCCGAGCTTCGCCCAGGCCCCACCCGCCGCCGAGAATCCCCAGAGCCTCGAGGCCCCCATGAACGAGCCCGGTCAGCCCCGACCTTCCGCGTCCTACACCCTGCGCTTCCCCGATCCCTCGACCCACCTGGTGGAGGTGGAGGCCCGCTTCCCTGATCCGACCGAGAGGGGGACCGAAACGGGGGCCGGGACGGGCGGCGCGCTGGAGCTGATGATGGCGGTCTGGACCCCCGGCTCGTACCTGGTGCGCGAGTACGCGCGCCACCTGGAGGCGCTCCGGGCCGAGACCGGAGACGGAGCGGAGCTGGCGGTGGAGAAGACCGCCAAGAACCGCTGGAGGGTCGACCTGGGAGGCGACCATCCGGAGAGCGTCGTGATCCGGTACCGGCTCTACTGCCGGGAGCTCACCGTGCGCACCAACTTCGTGGACCGGGACTTCGCGCTGATCAACGGCGCCGCCACCTTCGTGGCCCCGGTCGCGGCGGGGGCTCCGGCGGCCGGTCCCTACCGGGTGCGGCTCGAGCTCCCGCCGGAGTGGGAGCGCGCCGTGACCTCCCTCGACGCCGTCCCCGGGCGGGGTGGTCCGGGCCCCGTCTACTCCGCCCCCGACTACGACACGCTGGTCGACTCGCCGATCTACGCCGG
>JASFUJ010000415.1:0-4279 GCA_050050355.1 Acidobacteriota bacterium | reverse complement strand
TGGACGCGCTCGCCGTCCCCGGCGACGCCGCGACGATCGAGCGGCGCCACGTGGAGCTGTCCCACGCCCTGCGCCGGTACCTGGGCCGGTCCCTCGATCTCCCGGCGACCGAGAGCACCACCACGGAGCTCCTGCGTCTGCTCCGGGCCCGGACGCCCGCCCCGGTGGTCTCGGGGAGCGACGAGATCCTGCGGGCCTGCGACCGGGTCAAGTTCGCCCGGGAGCCGGTGGAGCCCGCGGTCCTCGACGCGCGGATCGGGGCGGCCCGGACGCTGGCCAGCGAGCTGGAGCGGCATCTGCGGCCGCCGGCCGGCTCGGAGGAGGCGGCGTGAGCCCGCTCGCCGAGTCCTTCCCGGTCCTGGCCGACCCGGCGTGGCTGGCGCTGCTGCTCCTGGCGCCGATCCTGGCGTGGCGCCATCACCGGCGCCCCGGACATGGCGCGCTCACCTACAGCCGCCTGCCCCGCGACGCCCGCGGCCGGACCGGGCACGGGCGCTGGCGCCTCCACCTGCCCTTCTACCTCCGCCTCGCCGCCTTCGTGCTGGTGACGGTGGCCCTCGCCCGCCCCCAGATCGGCCACGCCTGGGAGGAGAGCCTCACCGAGGGGATCGACATCCAGATCGCCCTCGACGTCTCCGGCAGCATGGGCGCCGAGGACTTCCAGCCGAAGGACCGGCTCACCGTGGCGAAGGAGGTGGTGAAGGACTTCGTCTCCGGGCGCACCGGGGACCGCATCGGACTCGTCGCGTTCTCGGGAGGGGCCCTGACCAAGGCGCCGCTCACGTCGGACCGCCGGATGCTGCACTTCCTGGTCGATTCCCTGAAGCTGGGCGAGCTCCCGCGGGGCACCGCCATCGGGGTCGCCCTGGCCACCGCCGCGGCGCGGATGGAGCACAGCGAGGCCGAGAGCCGCGTGATCGTCCTGGTCACCGACGGCATCAACAACACCGGGGAGGTCGATCCGGCCTCGGCGGCGGCCCTGTGCGACAGCCTCGGGATCAAGGTCTACACCATCGGCGTGGGGACCCGGCGGAAGGTCCCGATCCCGGTGGCCAGGCAGTCCGCCGACGGCTCCCGGACCGTGGGCCGGGTGATCCGCAGCCTGCCGGTGGACGAGGCGCTCCTGGCGGAGATCGCCGAGCGCACGGGGGGGCGGTTCTACCTGGCGACCGACCACCGGGCGCTGGCCTCCGTGTTCGACGAGATCGACCGGCTGGAGACGACGGAGCTCGAGGTCAAGCGCTTCGTGCGCTACGAGGAGGCCTTCCGCCCCCTGGTCTGGGCCGCCCTCGCCCTGGCGCTCGCTCCGCTCCTCACCACCACCCTGCAATGGACCGCCGAGGCCTGACCGCGGAACGCTCCATGACCTTCGCCCGCCCGGATCTCCTCGCCCTCGTCCTCCTGGCCCCGGCCGCCGCCTGGGCCGCGGGGCACCTCTGGCGGCGGCGGCGCGACGCCGCCGCGGCCTGGGCCGCCCGCGGCCTGTGGAGCCGGCTGCTCGCGGAATGGGCGCCGGGGCGGATCGTCCGGTCCGTGGCCCTGCTCGCCCTCGCCGTGCTCGGGGCCGGCCTGGCCCTGGCGCAGCCCCGCTGGGGGTCGAGCGAGGAGACCGTGCGGCGCGAGGGCGTGGACGTGGTCTACGTGGTCGACGCCTCGCGCTCGATGGGCGCCACGGATGCGTCGCCCTCCCGGCTCGCCGTGGCCAGGACCCTCGTGCGGCGCCTGATCCGGGAGACGCCGGGCAACCGGGTCGCCCTGATCGGCGCCGAGGGGGAAGGAGTGGTGCTGTCGCCGCTCACCGCGGACGCGGCGGTGGTGGATCTGATTCTCGACGGCCTCGAGCCGGGGTCCCTCCCCACTCCGGGCACCGAGCTCGGCCACGCCCTCGACCGGGTGACCGAGCTGTTCCCGCCCGGAAGCGACCGTCACCGCGCCGCGGTGCTGCTGTCGGACGGGGAGGACCACGGTGGCGGCCTGGAGCCCAGGATCGAGGCGCTGGCGGAGGCGGGGGTGCTCGTCCACGCCATCGGAATCGGCACCCGCCGGGGGGCTCCGGTCCCCCTGGGGGCCGGGGACCCACGCGCCGTCCAGCGGCGGGAGGACGGCTCGGTGGTGATCACCGCCCTGCACGACGACGTGCTCGAGCGGATCGCCCGCGCCACCGGCGGCGTCTACCTGCACGCCCTCGACGGCGGCCGGAGCCTGCGGCCGATCGTCACCGCCCTGGACGCCATGGACGCGAGAACCGTCGACACGACCACCGTCGACACCCGGGCGGAGCGCTTCCAGTGGCCGCTGGCGGCGACCGCGATCGCCCTCCTGCTCCACCTCGCCCTGCCGCCGTTCCGGCCGGTGCAGCCCGCGGGAGGGAGGCCGGGGCCATGACCGGGAGGCGGATCCGGCTCCGGCCCCGCACGGGGTCGGCCGCGCTCGCGCTCGCGCTGGGGGCGCTCTGGATCTCCTCGATCGGGGCGGCCGGGCCGCCGGGGGATGCGCGGCCGGCCGGAGCCGAGCGCTGGCTCTACAACCCGCGGGAGCGCGCCGCCCGCGGCCTGGAGGAGCTCCGGGCCGGCCGGAGCGGGGCCGCGATCGAAGCCTTCGACACGGCCGCCCGCCTGGCGCCGGAGGACCCCTCCGCCCTCTACGACGCCGCCACCGCGCGCCTGCTGCTCGAGCGGCAGCCCGGGCACGCCGCCGAGCTGCTCGAGCGCGCCGCGGAGGCCGCCCCGCCGCGGCTCGCCCCCCACGCCCTGTACAACCTGGGGAACGCCCGGCTGGCGGCCGAGGATCCGGCCGGCGCGGCCGACGCGTACCGCCGGGCGCTCCGCCGGGCGCCGGACCTCCGCCCGGCCAAGCACAACCTGGAGCTCGCCCTCCGGCGGCTGGAGCGCGAGCAGGCCGCGGCGCGACCGCCGCGCGAGACTCCCGAGGACGAAGAGCGCTCGGCGCAGAGCGACGGAGTCGAGGGCGGCGAGAACCGGGGCGGGGAGAACCGGGCCGGATCCGGAACCGGAGCCGCCGGGACCCTGCCGCAGCACTTCGAAGGGCAGTCGGACATGACCGCCGCCCAGGCGGCGGCGTTGCTCGCCGCGATCGACGACCTGGAGCGGCGGCAGCGACGGCAGCAGGCGGCCGAGGTCACCGCCCCCCTGCGCCGCGGCAAGGGAGAGAAGGACTGGTGACCGCCCGTCGGAGCACCGCCCCGATCCGGACGATCCGGAGCCCTCTCCGGCGTCTGCTGGGAGGCCTGGCCCTCGCCGCGCTGGCGCTGCCGTGCGCCGGGGCGCTGGATGCGGCCGGCGACGTCCAGGCGGAGGCCGGGCTGGAGCCGTCCGTGGTCCGCCCCGACGGCACGGTCCGCTTCACCCTGCGGGTGGAGGGCGCGGGGATCCGGCAGCCGCGGCTCCGGCCCCGGTTCGAGCTGGAGAACCTGGAGATCGCCGGCGTTCCGGACCATCGCCACGGCCTGCACATGGGCTCCGGCGGCGGTCGCTGGCGCTACTCGTGGACCTGGTACCTGCGACCGCGCTCCGTCGGCGAGGCCCGGGTGACCTCGATCCGGCTCCTGGTGGGAGAGCGCGAGATCGAGCTGCCCACCCGGACGATCCGGGTGGCTCCCGACGGCTCTCCGGGCCGGCCGGCGCCGCCGCGCGAGGACCGGGCGGACGGACGCGCCGGTGCGGAACGCGACGGACCCGGGACCCCCGACGATCGCCCCCTCGACGCACCGGAGCTCTTCCTCCGGGCGGAGGTGGAGCCGGAGACGCCCTACGTGGGCCAGCGGACCGTCTACACCGCCTATCTCTACACCCGCGTCCCCGTGCGGCGGATCGAGCCGGGCGGCCTGCCCACCTTCGACGGCTGCTGGGCTCGCGCCGTCGATCTGTCTCCGCGGGAGCGGGATCGGGTCGAGATCGACGGCGTCCGGTTCGACCGGATCCCCCTGTTCCGGCGCGAGCTCTACCCGCTCCGGGCGGACGTCCTCGATCTGGGCACGACCAGCGCCCACTTCGTCATCGACCGGATCCGGCGCGAGCCCGTGCTGGGGGGACGGATCCGGGTGCCACAGCAGCTCCGGCGGGAGAGCAACCGCATCGCCCTCTTGGTGCGCCCCCTCCCGGCTCCCGGAGGGCCGCTCGCGGACCGGTTCGGCGGCGCCGTGGGCGCGCTGGAGCTGGACGCCCGGCTCTCCCGGGACCGGGTCGCCGTGGGCCACGGATCGACCCTCACCGTCTCGATGCGCGGCCAGGGCCACCTGGAAGCGCTGAGGGCGCCGTCG
>JASFUJ010000414.1:0-4280 GCA_050050355.1 Acidobacteriota bacterium | reverse complement strand
CTGTTCGGCGACTTCGCCCAGGTGAAGAACCCGATCCTCTGCCAGCTCCGGAACCTGATGATGCTCCTGTCGCCCCAGTCGGGCTTCGTCAAGAACCTCCGGATCGCTCTCAACTTCACCATCCCGCCGGCCGAAGGCGAGCTGCAGACGTGAGCTGGCTGCAGAAGATTCTCCTCAAGCTGGGTCCGCCGCCGGCGGTGCGCCTGCTCCAGATGGCCACCGGCGGCTGGACCGCCCAGGCGCTCCACGCGGCCGCCCGGCTGGGCCTGGCCGACCGGCTGACCTCTGGGGCGCGCACCGTGGACGAGCTGGCCCGGGAGCTGGACGTCCACGAGCGATCCCTCCACCGCCTGCTCCGCGCGCTCTCCACGCTGGGGGTGGTGAGCGAGGACGCGCCGGGGCGCTTCTCCCTGACCCCGCTGGGAGAGCCCCTACGGCGGGATGCCCCGGATTCGATCCACTCCGGCGTCCTGCTCTTCGGGGAGGAGTTCTATCGCGCCGCGTGGGGAGAGCTCGAAGGGGCCGTCCGGACCGGGGAGTCGGCGTTCCGGCGGGCCCACGGAGAGGACCTCTTCACCCACTTCGAGCGCCACCCGGAGCGCGGCGCCCTGTTCCACCGCTGGATGGGAGAGGTGTCCCGGTTGAGTGAGGCGGAGGTCCTGCGCTGCTGCGACTTCTCCCGGTTCCGCCGGGTGGTCGACGTGGGAGGCGGCCGGGGTGGGCTGCTGGCGGCGATCCTGGCCCGGCACCCGGAGCTCCGGGGCGTGCTCTTCGACCGTCCGGAGGTCGTGGCCGGGGCCGACGCCCCGGCGGCCGCCGGCGTCGCGGACCGGGTGCAGACGGTGGGCGGGAGCTTCTTCGACGCGATTCCCCGGGGGGCGGACGCCTACCTGATGAAGATCGTGCTCCACGACTGGGACGATCCGAGCGCCGTCCGCATTCTCCGGGCCTGCCGGGAGGCCATGGGCGAGGACGCCCGCCTGATCGTGCTCGAGACCGTCCTGCCGGAGGACGGCCGCCGTCACCCGGGCAAGATCCTCGACCTCGAGATGCTGGTCCTCAACGGCCAGGGGCGGGACCGGACCCTGCAGGAGTATCGCGACCTGCTGGCCCAGGCCGATCTCCGGATCGAGAAGGTGACGCGCACCCGCTCCACCCTGTCGGTCCTCGAGGCGGCTCCGGTGCCCGCCGGGAACGCGTCAGCGCCAGCGGAACAGCCGGACGGCCAGTAGGAAGCTGACCCCTCCCCAGACGGCCATCACCACCAGGTCACCGGTCCGACCGATCAGGGGGGCGCCGTCGTTGACGATCGCCCGCAGGGAATCGTTGAGGGCGGTCAGCGGCAGGACGCGGATGAACGGCTGCAGGAAGTCGGGGAAGCTCGTGTACGAGAAGAAGGTCCCCGACAGCAGGGCCGCGGGGATGAGCACCAGGTTCATCAGCCCGGAGATCGCCTCGATGGAGGAGGTCCGGGACGCGGCCAGCAGGGCGATCCCGGCGAAGATCAGCGCCCCGAGGACCAGCAGGAGGATCAGGTCGAGCCAGGAGCCCCGGACCACCACCCGGAAGAGCAGGTACCCCATGACGAGGAGGCTCCCGGCCTCGAGCACCAGGAACGCCAGCCGCGAGAGCAGCAGGGCGAGCAGGTAGTCCAGCCGGCGCATGGGGGTGGACGCGTACCACTTCAGCAACTGGGTGCTGCGCGCCTTCACCGCGACGAACCCGATCCCCCAGAGCGAGGTGACCATCAGGTTCATTCCGAGGAGGCCCGGGATGAGGAAGTCGATGTAGCGGCTCCCCTGCTCCTCGACCGCCCGGAGCTCGATCGCCAGCGGGTCGGCTCGCCCCATGCCGCTCTGCAGGGCGTCCTCGGCCGCCAGCCGGCTCGCGGCGCTCTCCGTCCGGCTCGGGTCGTGATGGAGCGCCACGGCGGCCGGCGCGCCGGGGCTCTCGGCCCGCCCGGGGCTCCGGACGGGGAGCCCCTCGGCGACCACGTCGACCGTTCCCCGGCGCAGCGCCTTCATGGCCTCCTCGCGGGAGAGCCGGCGCGGCGCCAGGTTCTCGTCCCCATCCCTGCCGAGCGCCTCTTCGATCCAGACGGCGTGCGGAGAGCCGTCGATCACCGCGACGGCCCGCGTCCGCTCGGTCCGGGAGTTGAACGCGAGCCCCAGCGCGAGGGTCACGAACAGGGGGAAGCCGAAGGTCCAGAACAGCGCCGCCGGGTCCCGGAGGAACTCCACGATCCGGGCCCGGCCCAGCTCGAGAATCGGATGGAGCGGCCGGTCAGACATCCCGGAGCGTTCTCCTGGTCAACTGGATGAACACGTCCTCGAGAGTGGCCCGGCGCAGGCTCAGGCTTTCGATCCTCGAGCCCTGGCGGGTGATCTCGTCCAGCAGTCCGGGCAGGCTCGCCTCCACCCGCTGGACCGTCACCCGAAGCCGGACGCCGTCCTGCTGCAGGTCGGCGAGCCCCGGCAGGCTGCGCAACGGCCCCGCGTCGGCGTCGCGGTCGAGCTCCAGGAGGACCATCTGCTCTCCGCCCAGCGATCCCACCAGCCCCTCGGGAGTGTCGAGGGCGATCACCCGGCCGTGGTCGATGATGGCCACCCGGTCGCAGAGCTGCTCCGCCTCCTCCATGTAATGAGTGGTCAGGAGGACCGTGGTGCCCTCGGCCTGGAGCTCCCGGGCGATCTCCCAGATCCGGCGCCGGGACTGGGGGTCGAGGCCGGAGGAGGGTTCGTCCAGGAAAAGGATCTCCGGCCGGCCGGCCAGCGCGCAGCCGAGGGAGAGCCGCTGGCGCTGTCCGCCGGAGAGGGTCTCCACCCGGGCGTTGCGCTTCTCCTCGAGGGCGGTCATGGCGAGGAGCTCCGCGACGCCGCGATGCCGTGGCACGAAGCTGCAGAACAGGCGCAGGGTCTCGCGGACCGTCAGCTTGTCGGGGAGCCGCGCCTCCTGGAGCTGGACCCCGATCCGGCCGCGGAGCTCCGCGACCGCGGGCCCCCTCCACTCGCGGCCGAGCAGCTCGATGCGGCCGGCGTCCGGGGGGAGCAGCCCGCAGAGCATCTCCACCGTGGTGGTCTTGCCGGCGCCGTTGGGTCCGAGGAGCCCCACGCATTCGCCGGGGTGGACCGAGAAGCCCACGTCCGCGACCGCCACCACGTCGCCGTAGCGTTTGGCCAGCCCCTCGCACACCAGCGACGGGCGCGGGGAGCCCGGGGAGGGCCGCTCCTCGGACCGCGTCCGTCCGGCGGCGACGGTCGGCTCGTCCGGTGCGGGGCTCGCTGCTGGCTCGGAGGGGGAGCTCATCGACGGTTCCGACGCTCCGATCACTCCAGGCGGCGAGGAACGAACGGCACGGTTGGTTCGAGGACCGACCTTTCGTTGAAGGTCGACTCTTCGCTGATCGCGATTTCAAGGGCATTCTCCCCCGAAACGGGGGGAGGGTTCAAGCGCGCCGGCGATCCGGAGCGAACGCGCGCCGGTCAGGCGGCCGCGGCCGGCTCCGAGCGCCGGAAGACGACACCGAGGGAGGCGGCGACCAGGCCCTGGACCGGACCGAGCCAGAGGTTGGAGCGCTGGAGGAGCTCGATGGACGGGGTGCGGTGGGCGAGGAGCCCGGCGGCGAGGACCGAGACGAGCACCAGGAGGAGGTAGAGCGCCGAGAGGGCGGTCGCCAGGTGGAAGAGCCGCGGGTCCAGACGCCGGGCCTCCCGACTCTCCCGCAGGCCCTCGGCCACGAGCACGCCGATGATCAGGGAGAGCGTCGGCATGACCGTCGGCAGGAACCATGCCCAGGCGTCCTGCACGTGGTCCACGTAGAGCCCGAAGTAGCTCTGGCCCACCAGGACCAGGAGGACCACGCCGGTCGCCACGAGCCACAGGACCGCCAGCCGCCACTCCGCCTTGTACAGGTCCACCGCGCGCCCCTCACTCGCTCCCGGGGCCGTGGAGGGCGGACAGGATCCCGGTCCGCTCGAGCTGGGTCCGCGCCGGCGGAGCGTCCGGAGGGTTGACCTGGGGCTCACTGCCGGCGCCCACCTGGCGGAACTGGTAGATCAGCGCGGTGCAGGCGTGATCCGCGGTCCACGGCAGCTCGCCCAGGGACCGGGGCAGGCGGGCCAGCCCCTGGCCCAGCCACTCGCCGGCGTCCTCCCGCGTCGGCGCCTCGTCCGACGGCGCGACGGGCCGGCCCGTGACCGCGAAGACGATGACCCGGTAATGCCCCTCCGGCGCCGTGAACAGGGCTCGCACCAGCTCCTGCAGCGAGAACACGTCGCGCG
>JASFUJ010000413.1:0-4283 GCA_050050355.1 Acidobacteriota bacterium | reverse complement strand
TGAGCTCCATCGCCGCCAGCGAGTCGAGAGCGAGCGGTGCGTCCCCCGCCAGCCGGGACGGGTCCACCCCGGCCGCCCGGCCCAGCTCGTCGCGCAGCCAGGAGGCCAGCGCCCGGCGGCGCTCGGTGCCCGACAGCTCCAGGAAGTCGTCCCGGTGGGGCGCACCCGCCGACTCCTCCTCGGCCGGCGCCGCGCGGCTGCGCCCCACCTCCCGCAGCTCCCCGGCCAGCAGCGCCTCCCGGCAGGCGCGGCGGCGGATCTTGCCGCTCGACGTCTTGAGGATCGTGCCGTGGCGGATCAGCACCACCGTGTCCACCGCCGCGTCGTGCTCCGCCGCCACCGCCATGCGGACGGCGTCCGCCACGGCGCCGGCGTCCAGCTCCTTGTGGTGGCGCCGGTGCACCTCCTGGACCAGCACCAGCCGCTCCTCGCCGTCCGCCGACGCCTCGCCGGTCAGGGCGAAGGCCGCGCCGCAGCCCGGCCGCAGGGCCGGGTGGGCGGTCTCGGCGGTGCGCTCCACGTCCTGGGGATAGAGGTTGCGGCCCCGCAGGATGATCAGGTCCTTGAGCCGGCCGGTGACGAAGAGCTCGCCGTCGCGCAGGAAGCCCAGGTCGCCCGTGCGCAGGTACGGCCCGGCGTCCTCCTCCGAGTCGTCTTGCGGCAGCCGGGCCCGGAACTCGGCCTCGGTCACCTCCGGGTTCTTCCAGTAGCCGTCGGCCACGCTCGGACCGTGGACCCAGATCTCCCCGACCCGGCCGTCCGCCAGGGGCTCCAGGCGCTCCGGGTCGACGATCCGCACCTCCTGGCCGGCCCAGACGTGGCCGCAGCCCACCAGCCTGCGCCCAGCCTCCGGCTCGCCCGCGTCCACCGCCCGGCCCGCTTCGAGCGCCGCGGGCTCGAGCGAGGCCACCGCCGGAGCCTCGTCCAGCGCGCCGCCGGTGACGAACAGGGTCGCCTCCGCCAGCCCGTAGCAGGGGTAGAACGCCTCGCGCCGGAAGCCGTGCGGGGCGAACGCCGCGGCGAACCGCTCCAGGGTCTCGGCCCGCACCGGCTCGGCGCCGTTGAACGCCACCCGCCACGACGAGAGATCCAGCTCGCCCTCACCCTCCCCCTCCTCCGGACGCGCCTTGCGCGCGCACAGGTCGTAGGCGAAGTTGGGACCGCCGCTGGTGGTCGCCCGGTAGCGGCTGATCGCCCGCAG
Organism: Acidobacteriota bacterium; assembly: GCA_050050355.1. GTDB lineage: Bacteria > Acidobacteriota > Thermoanaerobaculia > Multivoradales > DATKCC01 > JASFUJ01. The sequence continues at coordinate 3,082 of JASFUJ010000413.1, read as the reverse complement.
CCACCGCGACGGCTTCTGCAGAAACGCCACCGGCGACATCAGCACGCACCGCGCCCCCACGTAGAGCGGCTGGAGGACGTTCCCGATCAGCCCCATGTCGTGGTAGAGCGGCAGCCAGCCGACGATCACCGACTCCTCCGACTGGCCGAACGCCCGCCGGATCATCTCCTCGTTGTGGAGCAGATTGCCGTGGGTCACCCGCACGCCCTTGGGCGCCGCGGTCGACCCGGAGGTGTACTGGAGGAAGGCCAGGGTGTCCGGTCCGGCCTCCGGATCGACCCAGCGCTCGGCCGCCTCCGGGTCCGCGCGGTCGAGCGCGTCGGTGGCGATCAGGCGAACGCCGGACTCCCCCTCGCCGGCTCCCAGCTCCGGCAGGGCGTCGGCCATGGCGTCCAGCCTGCCCAGGATCTCCCCCGTGGTCAGCGCCGCGGCCGGGCGGGCGTCGGCGACGATCGAGCGCAGCCGCGGCAGCGTGCGCCGGGAGCGCGGCGGATAGGCCGGCACCGCCGCCGCGCCGCCGTACAGACAGCCGAGGAACGCCGCGACGAACTCCAGGCCCGGCGGAAACAGCAGCAGCACCGGCGCCCCCGAGGCCCCCGCCTCGCGCAGCGCCGCGCCGATCGCCCGGGCCTGGCGGTCCAGCTCGCCGTACGTCAGGCTCCCCGCCTCCTCCTCGCCGTCGGCCAGGAAGGTGTAGGCGACGTCGGTCGGCCGCTCGGCGGCGCGAATGCGCAACAGCTCGACCAGGCTGGAACAGTGGACGGGAGCGCGTTCCGAATCGATCAGCACGGCCAGCTCCTCACTCCGCCCGCAGGCAGACGATCGGGTCGACCCGGGTGGCCCGGTAGGCGGGGACCAGGGAGGCGAGAACGGCGAGCCCGCCGAGCAGCAGGACGACGCCGGCGAAGGTCCCCGGATCGTGGGAGCTCACGCCGTACAGGAGACCGGCGAGGAACCGGCCCGACCCCAGGGCGATGACCCCGCCCACGACGAGACCGGCGGCCGCCAGCAACGTCCCCTGGCGCACCACCAGCCCCAGCACGTCGGGACGCCCCGCGCCCAGGGACATGCGCAGCCCGATCTCCTGGGTCCGGCGGGCCACCGAGTACGCCATCACGCCGTAGACGCCCACCACCGCCAGGACCAGGGCGACCCCCGCGAACACGCTGAGCAGCAGCGCGTACCCGCGCTTGCCGGCGGCCGCTTCCGCGAGGATCTGCTCCATGGTGCGCACGTTCTCCACCGGCTGGTCCCCGTCGACCGACCAGACCGCCTGGCGCACCTCCGGCGCGAGGCTCAGCGGATCACCCCCTTCGGTCCGGACGGCCACCGAGAAGAAGGGCAGGGGGGACTGGGCCATGGGTGTGTAGACCTGGCCCACCGCCTCGCCCCCTTCGAGCGACAGGGCCCGGATGTGGCCCACGACGCCGACCACCGTCCGCCACTCGGGGCCGCGCGGCTGGCCGGCCAGGAGCTTCAGCCGCTTGCCGACCGGGTTCTCGCCCGGCCAGAAGCGGCGCGCCAGGTCCTCTCCCACCACCGCCACGGGCTGCGCCTCCGCGTGGTCGCGCTCGTCGAACGCCCGGCCCTCCACGAGCGAGATGCCCAGGGCCCGGAAGTAGCCCGGGCTCACCGGGCGCCAGTCGAAGGCCGGCCGGGCCGCCTGGGCGTTGCGCACGTCCCCTTCGACCTCGGTCTCGACGATGAGCTGGACCTCGCTCATGGGCAATCCGGACACCGCCCCCGCGTGGCGCACCCCGGGGAGGCTCCGCAGCCGTTCGAGCAGCCGCTCGCCGTAGGCGACCTTCTGGTGGCCTTCCGGGTAACGGGTCGGCGACAGGTAGAGCTGGGCGGTGAGCAGATGGTCGGGATCGAAGCCCGGATCGACGCGGCTCAGGCCGAGAAAGCTCCGCACCATGAGCCCGGCGCCCACCAGCACCACCAGGGCGAGGGCCACCTCCGCGACCACCAGGGCGCTCCGCAGCCGGCCGCCCCCGGCTCCGGCGTCGGTCTTGCCCCCCTCCTTGAGGGTCTTCTGCAGATCGGGCCTCGAGGCGCGGAGCGCCGGCACCAGCCCGAACAGCAGGCCGGTGAGCAGGGCGACCCCGAGGGTGAACAGCAGCACGCCGCCGTCGATGCCGACCTCCCCCACCCGGGGCAGGTCGGCCGGATCGACCGCGCGCAGGACCCGGAGGCTCGCCGCCGCGAGCAGCAGCCCGAGGACCGCTCCGGTGGCCGCCAGCAGCACGCTCTCGGCGAGGAGCTGGCGCAGCAGATCGCCGCGGCCGGCCCCCACCGCGGCCCGGATCGAAACCTCCTTGGAACGGTCGGCGGCCCGGGCCAGGAGCAGGTTGGCCACGTTGGTGCAGGCGATCAGCAGGACCAGGCCCACCAGGCCCATGAGCACCGCCAGCGCCGGGCGGACGTCGCCGACGATCTGCTCCTGGAGCGGCACCAGCCGCAGGCCCCAGCCGCTGTCCGGGGGATAGATCTCCGGCCAGTCCTGCTGGAACCGGGCCGCGATGGTGTCCATCTCCGCCCGGGCCTGCTCGAGACCGACCCCCGGCGCGAGGCGCCCGAGCACCCGGAGACCCCGGAAGTCCCGGGGCGGCAAGTTGTCCCAGTCGATGGCGACCGGGATCCAGAGCTCATGCTCGAACGCCTCGAACTGGAGCTCGAAGTCGGGCGGCATCACCCCGACGACGGTGAAGGGCTCGTCGGAGAGCAGAATCTTGTCGCCGACGATTCCCGGGTCGGCGCCGAACCGGCGGCGCCACAGACCGTCCGACAGCACCGCGACCCGATGATCGCCGCGCCGGTCCTCCTCCGGCAGGAAGGTCCGGCCGTGGGCCGCCTCGGCGCCGAGCATGGGGAACAGACCGGCCGAGACCCGGGCGGCCACCAGGCGCTCCGGCTGCCCCTCGCCGGTCAGGTTGACGTAGCGGTTGACGATGGCGGCCACGCCGTCCAGCGATTCGGCCATCTCCCGGTAGTCCCGGAGCTCGGCGCCGGAGGCCGGCAGCTCGGTCCGGTCGTCGGCCAGCATCTGGCCCCACACCATCACCAGGCGATCCGGCTCCGC
>JASFUJ010000412.1:0-4284 GCA_050050355.1 Acidobacteriota bacterium | reverse complement strand
CCACCCCGACCTCAACCCCACCGGATACCCACTCGACGCCATCACCTACGGCCGCGCCGGAAAACCCTTCCTCTTCCGCGTCCACGACGCCCGCATCAACTCCATCGGACCCATCGAGGTCGAATGAACCCGAACGAGGAGCGAGCATGACCGATCAGCCGAAGACTCTCGAAGAACGCCCGCCGGGCGGTTCCGAGGACCCCCGGGTCAACTTCTGTGACGTCGACGACTTCTTCGAGCGCTACAGCGCGAAGCGCTCGAAGGAGGACAGTATGAACGACATCCTCATCGATCCGGCGGTGGAGTCGCTGCTGGACGGCATCGAGCTGCAAGGCCGGAGGGCCCTGGACGTGGGCTGTGGCTGGGGCGAGCTGGCCGCCAAGCTCGCCGACCGGGGCGCCGAGGTGGTCGCCTTCGACCAGGCGGGGAGGATGATCGAACGCGCTCTCCGCGAGCGGGGGGACCGGGGCGTGGAGTTCCTCCACACCACGCTGGATGCGTTCGATCCGCCGCCCTCCTCCTTCGACCTGGTGGTCAGCGTCATGTCGATCCACTACGTCGAGGACCTGGTGGGCGCCTTCCGGCGCATCCACGGCTGGCTCCGTCCGGGCGGCCACCTCTGCGTGATGATGGAGCACCCCTGCGTCACCGCCTCCGTCGATCTCCACGGGGACGGCACGCAGCGCCACAGCTACATCAACCACTACTTCGAGGAAGGTCCCCGGCTGATGGAGTGGCTCACCGTGCCGGTGCTCAAGCAGCATCACACCATGGAGGGCATCGTCGGAGGGCTGCTGCGCACCGGGTATCGGCTGGTCTCCCTGGTCGAGCCCCATCCGCACAAAGAGGTACAGCAGAAGATCCCGAAGCTCGACAAGGTATCCAACTTCCCCCACTACCTGGGCTTCAAGGCGCGCAAAGAGGACACGCAGGAGGCTTCACGGGGGGCTCGGTGATGGCTGAGCGCAAGGCGAGAATCTGGCTGGTCCAGCAAGGGGTCTGGGACATGCCGGTGGAATCCCTTCCCCTGGCGTCGGGCTACCTCAAGGCGACCGCCGACGCCGACGAGCGGATCCGCAGCGAAGCCGACGTCCGGATCTTCAACTTCGGAGGCGGCGACACCACCCGGTCGATGGTCACGGCGCTGTTCCGCGACGAGCTGCCGGACATGGTGGCGTTCTCGGTCCTGGGGTGGAACTTCCGAACCTTCGGCATCCTGGCCGCGACCTTCCGCCAGTTGCGACCCGGCGGGTGGATCGTCTTCGGCGGGAACCACGTCACGCACCAGGCCGAGCGGGTGTTCCGCCTGGTGCCGGAGGTGGACGTGGTGATCAACGGCGAAGGCGAGCGGACCTTCCGCGACCTGCTCCGCGCCTACCTGGGCGACGCCTCCCGCCACGAGCTGGACGCCATCGACGGGCTCTCCTTCCGCCGCCCGGACGGCGAGGTGGTGACCACCGCGCCCCGGGAGCGGATCCAGGATCTGGACGAGATCCCCTCGCCGTTCCTGAGCGGGGCCGTCGAGATGACCGACGAGCGGGGCCGGTTCCGGTACGACGTCGCGCTCATGGAGACCAACCGGGGCTGTCCGTACCAGTGCGCCTTCTGCTACTGGGGCGGCGCCATCGGCCAGAAGCTCCGGTTCTTCTCCCGCGACCGGTTGCGCGAGGAGCTCGACCTGTTCGGATATCACGAGGTGGAGAGCGTCGTGCTGTGCGACGCCAACTTCGGCATGCTGCGCCAGGACGAGACCTTCCTCGAGGACCTGCTCGAGACCCGGAGCCGGCGGGGATACCCTCGGAACCTGGAGACCTCCTGGGCGAAGAACAAGTCGAAGATCTTCTACCGCATCGTGCGGCGGATGAAAGAGGCCGGCCTGCGCTCCTCGTTCACCATCGCGCTCCAGACCCTCAACGACCAGGCCCTCGAGTCCATGCAGCGCAAGAACATGAAGCTCAACGACTGGGAGGAGCTCGCCGACTGGCTCAAGGGCGAGGGCTTCGAATGCTATGCGGAGCTGATCTGGGGAGTGCCCGGGGAGACGCCCGACACCTTCCTCGAAGGCTACGACCGCCTGGCCCGGAAGGTCTCGAGGATCGCCGTCTACCCGCTCCTCCTCATGCCGAACACGAAGTACTCGGATTCCAAGGAGGACTTCGACCTGGTCACGGTCCGCTCCGATCGGAACGACTTCGAATACGTGGTCCGGCACCAGACCCTCGGCCTCGCGGAGAACCAGCGCATGCACCGGTTCCTGTTCTGGGCCCGGGTGATCGCCGAGAACATGATCTTCCGCCACCTGTGGTCGCCCCTCGACCGGCTCGCGGGCCTCCGTCAATCCCGGATCCTCTCGAACCTGGATCGCTGGATCGACGATCAGGACGACCCGGCGGCCGAAGAGCTCCGCGGCTACCGGGACGAGATGGTGAAGAACCTGGACGCGTCGCTGGTCTCGAAGGGACTGCGGTTCTTCTACGAACATCCGCAGGCCGACGCGCTCCTGGAGCGGTGGTGGGAGGAGGCGATCCAGCCGAACGTTCCGGCCCGCTTCCGCGAGCTCGCCCGGGAGCTCCTCGCCTACGACCTCGTCACCCGGCCCATCTACGCGGAGGCCGCACCGGGAGCCGACCCCGCGGTGGATCTCCCGACGGTGGAGATCGCGGGCAACGACTTCTACGTGCGGCGGGGCGTCCCGGTCCGGTTCGACGTCCCCCGGCTCGTGCGGCGCATCCGGTCGGGCAAGGACATCGTCCCGGAACCGCTCGACCTGCGCCGGGACCTGTATTTCAAGGAGGGCTTCGCCGCCTTCATCGACAATCACGAGTTCGTGCCCCACTTCGTCGGCCGCACCTACGATCAGGTGATGGCCGCGGCGGAACCGTTCGCGGCGGGCGACGAGGGGTGGCGCGGCGCGGAGGCGTTGCAGTGACGGGCTCCTCCCCCGTTTCGGTCGGGAGGTGGGCACGATGACGTGGTTGCGTCGGGACATCCGGCTCGCGGCCCGCAAGGCGCTGCGGCACCCGGCGGTCTCCGGGCTGATCGTCGTCTGCCTGGCGCTGGGAATCGGCCTCAACGCCGCGGTCTTCGGCATCGCGGACGCGGCGCTGCTGCGCCCGCTGCCCTACGACGACCCCGAGCGTCTGGTCCTCCTGCACGACACCCACCGGGGGCCGGACGGCACCGAGGCGCAATACCCGGTCTCGCCGCTCAACTTCCTCGCCTGGCGGGACGCGGCGGAGTCGTTCGAGCGCCTCGAGGCCATGGAGATCCGTCACCTCAACATGACGACCGACGGCGTGCCCCGGAGGGTTCCGGCGGCGGGCGTGACGGCCGGGTTGTTCGAGGCACTCGGCGTGGAGCCGCGCCTGGGCCGGGGCTTCACGCCGGAGGAGGACGGGCCGCACGGCCGGAAGGTGGCCATCCTCGGCCACGGGGCCTGGCAGCGCACTTTCGACGGCGATCCGGAGGCCCTCGGCCGCACGCTCCTCCTGGACGGCGAACGCTACGAGGTCGTGGGGGTCCTGCCCCCGGACTTCCGATTCCTCGCCGACGCGGAGATCTGGATCCCCCTGGCCCTCGATCCCGCCAACCTGATGCGCGGTCGCTCCCACTACCTGTCGGTGCTGGGACGGCTCGCGGACGGGGTGAGCCCCGCGCAGGCGGCCCAGGAGCTGACCGCCGTCTCCCGGCGGCGGGCGGAGACCCGGGCTCCGGGCGAAGGGCAGTGGAACGCGGGCGCCTCCGATCTGCGGGAGAGCCTCGTCGGCGACGCGCGGACGAACCTCGTGATCCTCCTGTGCGCGGTCGGCCTCGTCCTCCTGATCGCCTGCTCGAACGTCACCAGCCTGTTGCTCACGCGCTCCATGGAACAGCGCGCCGAGCTGGCCGTGCGCGCCGCGTTCGGCGCCGGGCGCACGCGCCTGGTGCGGATGATGGCGACCGAGAGCGCGGTCCTGACGGCGGCCGGAGCCGTGCTGGGATTGCTGCTCGCCGCCGGCGCGCTCCGCGCCCTTCCCGGCATCGGCGCCTTCGGGTCGCCGCTCCTCGCCGACGTCGGCATCGACGCCCGGATCCTCGGCTTCGCCCTGATCGTCTCCATCGGTGCGGGCGTCGTCCCGGGGGTGGCGGTGGCCTGGCGATCGAGCGGCTCGACCCTGCTGGCGGCGCTCGAGGACGGCGGGCGCAGCTCCACCACCGGCCTGCGGGGCCGCAGGTTCCAGGCGGTGCTGGTGGTGACCCAGATCTGCCTCACCACGGCGCTCCTGGTGGGCGCCGGCCTGGTGA
>JASFUJ010000411.1:0-4291 GCA_050050355.1 Acidobacteriota bacterium | reverse complement strand
CGCCGTTCGGTGAAGCTCCTGCCGCCTTGACCTCCGGGCGTCGATCGGAGAAACTCGGGCACTGATCATCAAAACTCGGAGGTGTCCCATGAAGCCGCTCGCGATCGTCGGCCGGTTGTCGATTCTGCTTATAATTTTAGTATTCTCTTCTATTGCAGTTGTTGCACAGGAGGCCGAGGAGGCCGACCAGGCCGATCAGGCCATGGAGGAGTCCTCGGAGGAGGCCGCCGAGGAGGCGGCCGACCAGGAGACCTTCGAGGAGGAGGTCACGGTCACGGCACGGAAGCGGGAGGAGAGCCTCGACGACGTGCCCTTCTCGATCGCCGCCCCGACCGAGCTGGAGCTCCGTGAGCGGGGCGCGGAGGACCTCGAAGGGGTGTCCGCCAACGTGGCCGGGTTCACCGTCCAGAACCTGGGCCCCGGCCAGAGCCAGGTGGCCATCCGTGGTGTCTCCGCGGGGCAGATCGTCCGCGACCAGCCCGGCGTCAAGGAGCAGGTGGGCGTCTACCTGGACGAGTCGGTCATCTCGCTCTCCCTGTTCACCCCGGACCTGGACCTGGTGGACATGTCCCGGGTCGAGGTGCTCCGCGGCCCCCAGGGAACCCTGTTCGGCTCCGGCTCGCTGTCGGGGACGGTGCGCTACATCACCAACCAGCCGGAGCTCGGCGTGTCCGAGACGATCGTCGACCTGGCGGGCGATTCAGTCGACGACGGCGACGTGGGAGGGCACGCGAAGGCGATCCTCAACACGCCGCTGGGCGACCGGGCCGCCATGCGGATCGTCGCCTACGCCACCGCCATGCCGGGCTACATCGACGCGGTCCAGCCCGGCCTGAGCATCGACGAGGACGTCAACGGAGGGGACCGCGCGGGCGTCCGGTGGTCCCTCCGGATGGAGCCGAACGAGAACCTGACCATCACGCCCCGGATCCTGTACCAGGAGGTGGATCTGGACGGCTGGAACCGGGTCGACGCCTACAACATCCTGGCCAACCCGTTCACCACCACCCGGCCCGCGGTGAACCTCGGCGAGCGTCAGCAGTTCATCCAGCTCGAGGAGACCTTCACCGACGAGTTCTTCCTCGCCGACCTCAACCTGGAGTACGACTTCGGCGATTTCGCCTTCACCTCGATCACCTCCTACACGGACCGCGACATCCTGGTGCGGCGCGACGCGGGGGCCCTGACCTCCAGCATCACCGGCGGCTCGATCGGCCTGCCGGAGAGCGTCTACACCATCGACTCGCCTCTGGACGACGCCACCACCGCCCAGGTGCTCACCCAGGAGGCCCGGCTGTCCGGCGATCACGACCGCTGGAACTGGGTCACCGGCGTCTTCTACAGCACCATGGACCGGGACTACGGCCAGGATCTCCTGGTGGACGGGTTCGAGGACGCCACCGGCATCCCCACGGCGGGAGAGAACGCTCCCCGGGACGTGCTCTTCTACTCCGACCTGCGCTACGAGTTCGACCAGCTCGCCCTCTTCGGCGAGGCGACCTACGAGCTCACCGACCGCCTCGCGGTGACCGGCGGGTTGCGCTGGTACGACTTCGAGGAGGACCGGGTCCAGACCTTCGACGGCATCTTCGCCGACTCGGGGACCACCCGGGGCTCGACGACCGCCGACGGCTTCGCGCCCCGCGTCATCCTGAGCTTCGACGCCACCGACAACACGACGCTCAACGCACAGGTCTCCAAGGGCTTCCGGCTCGGCGGCATCAACGACCCGCTCAACGTGCCCCTGTGCACCCCCCAGGACCTCGAGACCTTCGGTGGGCGGGAGACCTGGGAGGACGAGACGCTCTGGAACTACGAGGTGGGCTCCAAGTCGACCTTCATGGGCGGCCGGGTCAGCTTCCACGTGGCGGCGTTCCACGCGGACATCAGCGACCTCCAGGCCACCGTCACCGCCGGCTCCTGCTCCTCCCGGGTGGTGTTCAACGTCCCGGACGCCCGGAGCACCGGGCTCGAGGTGGAGCTCACGGCGCAGCCCAACCCCTGGTTCGACTTCGCCATCTCGGCCAGCTACACCGACTCGGAGCTCCAGTCGACCCTGACCTCGACCGATGCGCAGGGCAACGTGAGCGTCGTGTCGGGGATCGAGGAGGGCAACCGGCTGCCGACGGTGCCGGAGTTCCAGGCCGCGGCGGCGGCCAACTACCGCTTCGAGATCACGGACCGGCTGGCGGGCTCGCTGACCGCCACCTACCAGCACGTGGGCTCCCGCTACACCCAGATCGGCGACCAGGCCGAGGGCTTCGGCACGGTGAACCTGCTCGCCTTCGCCCCCAACACCATCGGCGGGCCGCTGACCCAGGACACGTTCACCTTCGATCCGGAGCTACCGTCCTACGACATCCTCAACCTGCGCTTCGGCGTCTTGAGCGGCCGGTGGGACCTGGGGCTGGTGGTCAAGAACGTGACCGACGAGCGGGCGTTGCTGGCCCTGGACCAGGAGCGCGGCACCCTGGCGCGCGTCTCCTACCTGACCAACCAGCCGCGGACCTACAGCCTCAACGCCCGGGTCAGCTTCTGAGCTCGATCCGAGCCCCGTCGCGGCCCCCCGGAGAGCGGAATCTCCGCGGGGGCCGCATCGGTCCGGGCGCCTAATACACGTCCCGCCGCTGCACGGTGCCCTTGGTCGCCAGCGAGAACCGGCGGTCCACCGGGCCGCCGTCCTCGATCCGGGCCGCGACGTACTCGCCGATCGCCGGGCCGTGCTTGAACCCGTGACCGGAGCCGCCGCCCACCAGCCAGACGTTCTCCAGCTCCGGATGGCGGTCGATCAGGAAGTCGCCGTTCGAGGTGTTGGTGTACTGGCACACCGCGCCGCCGACGATCGGTGATCCCGCGAGCGCCGGGAAGCGCCGCCCCGCGTACTCGGTGACCCGCCGGGAGGTGGCCGGGGTGACGATCCGCTCCACCGTGTCCGGGTCCACCGGTGGGCCGTGGGCGTCGACCGCCACCTTGAACCCGCGCCCCTTGAAGTCGGGCAGGCCGTAGATCTCCTCCGCGAAGTCGGCCCAGACCGGGATCGCTCCGACTCCGAAGCGCTCGTCCCCCGGCGGCGGTCCCAGGTGGAAGACCTCCTGGCGCGAGGTGAACAGCCGGTCGCCGAGGATCCCGGGGAAGAGCCTGCCGAGCCACGGGCCGCAGGCGAACACGAAGGCCCCGGCGTGCACCGTCTCCCCGCGATCGGTCGTGAGCGCGGCGAGCCGGTGGTCGCTCCTTCCCGGGCTCGGCGTCGGCGGGGCCACGCGGCCGGCGAGGAATTCCGCTCCGAGGCCCAGGGCGCGCCGCGCCACCGCCTGGACGCCGTGGAACGCCGCCAGGAAACCGCTCTCCGGCTCGTGGATCGCCCAGGTGATCGGCCCGAAGTCGATCTGCGGCCAGCGTTTCTCCAGCTCGGGCCGCTCCAGGCGTTCGTGGGGCACCTTCAGCCTCTCGAGGGTCTCGGCCGTGGCCACCGTCAGCGGATCCCGCTCCCGGGCCATCCAGAGCACCCCGGACTCCTGGAAGAAGCCGGGGCGCCCCGAGCGCCGGGACAGCTCCTTCCAGCGTTCGAGCGAGCGCATGGACCAGCGGCTGTAGATCTCCTGGTCGCCGTAGCCCATCCGGATCACCCGGGTCTGCCCGCCCGAGCTGGAGCGGGCGTTGCCGGGGCCGTAGGCATCGATCAGCGCCACGCTCCGGCCGGCGCGCCGGAGCTCGTAAGCGATCCACGACCCGAACACCCCCGCGCCCACCACCGCCACGTCGTGGGTTCTGGTGCCCCCCTTCGTGCCCCCTTGCGTCGTCCGAATCGCCGGCGCCTCGCCCAGCACCCCCTTCGACGCCAGGCCGGTCCCGACCGCGGCCGCGCCGACGGTCTTCAGGAATCGTCTCCGGGTCGTCTTCATCGGTCGATCTCCTTTCCCTCCCGCAGCGTCCAGTAGCGGTCGGCGGGGAGGTCGGTCCAGGTCTGGACCCGGCCGGAGGGCCAGCGGACGGTGAGCTGCGGAACCCGGTCCAGCTCCCCGAGGCCGAAGTGGACCCGGGGGTCGTTGCCGGACAGGTAGCTGGTGTGGGGCTGGTGCACGCGGACGAGGGTGTTCGTGGAGGTCTCGATCTCCAGCCGGGCGCCGAAGGCGTCCCGGGGGCCGGCGCCGATCAGCCGGAAGCCGACCCAGTGGCGGTCCCGCCCGGCGGTGGACCGGGGAGTGTCGTTGCGCAGCAGCGCGGCCCGGGCCTCGTGGTCCACGTGGTTGACCACGACGTCCAGGTCGCCGTCGTCGTCGAAGTCGGCGAA
>JASFUJ010000410.1:0-4293 GCA_050050355.1 Acidobacteriota bacterium | reverse complement strand
TCCAGCTCCCACGGGTCGTCCAGGTCCGCCGGCGCCGCCGGGTAGCAGCCGATGTTGTCGTCCCCCCGGCCGGTGTCGCAGGGCCACTGGTCGCCGAAGACCTCCATCGCGCCGGGGACCGGGAAGGCGTCCCCCGTGCCCAGGTCGACGCCTCCGCCCTGGGGCCGGTAGAGCCAGTGCTTGGCGTCCACCCGCAGCTCGTCCTGGTTGTAGGTGGCGAACCCGAAGTCCACGCTGTCGACCGCCTGGATCACCTCATAGAGCGCCTCCTTCGCCTGGTAGAGCTTGGACGAGCGGTCGTCGCCGTTGCGCGGCACGAAGCAGTCGCCGGTCGGGCAGAGGACGTCGCACTCGCCGCGATCGAGCTGCTCCTGCGTGCACTTGGGGCTCCAGTGCATCGAGCCGGAGGTGTCGAACAGGATGAAAACGTACGGCCTGCCGACCCCACGGCGCAGCAGGTCCCGGTCGTCGGCCCGCGCCTCGGGGGACGGAGCCGCGAGGGATGCCAGGAGGACGGCCGCGAGGCCGAGCAGCAGTGCGGAGATCCGGGGCCCGATCGGTCGGCCTTGTCGGCCCGAGGAGGGTCTGGGGAAGGGACCGGAAGAGGGGATCTTTTGGGATGACGTCATGTTCGGCTCCGTTTCCAGGGCGGAAAAGGTTCGAGAGCGTGCCGGCCGCAGACTCCTAGGGCGTGGCCCCGGAGCGCCCGTCCGCCAGCTTCCGGCCCAGCCGGGCGCCGCTGCGCTTGTCGAGGCCGAGGAATTCGCCGGGCCCCCGGTCCGGCTGGATCGCCACCTCGGCCTGCACCGCCTGCCGGGCGATCGGGTGGCGGTTGCCCCGGTCCGGGGAGCCGGAGCCGTAGCGCGTCGCCTGGGACAGGGCGATGTAGTCGATGCGGTGGAACTCGCTGCCGGCGTTCGCCGTGCACAGGTTGCAGAAGCCGATCCGGACGGGGAAGAAGCTCTCGACCGAGACCTCGTCGCCCCGCAGCCAGGGCCCCGCGCCGTCACTGTTGAGCTGGAACCGGAACGGCCCGCCGCCGCCGCTCATCTTGCGGGCGACCGCGGCGGCGACCCCGCTGTCCGCCGAGTAGAACGTGCGGTGGATCATCCGCTCCGTGGTCCCGATCTCCGACTCGATCTGCGTCAGGAAGATCAGGGAGAAGCCCAGGATCGAGAGCACCACCAGCACCAGCAGCGTGATCAGGTAGGCGCTGCCCCGCTCGGCGGAGCGCCGCGAGGACGTTTCGGGGGTCGTTCGCATCACAGGTTCCTCAGGTCGAGGGTCGTGGTCAGCAGCCACCGGCGGTACCGGCGCTGGTCGAAGGAATCGGGGCTGTCCGGGTCCGAGGCGTCGTAGATCCGGTTCTCGACCCGGTCGAGCCGCGGCGCCTCGTACTTCAGGACGGGCCGGTCGGTCCGGCCGACCGTCGTGACCCGCACGTAGAACAGACGGGCCAGCTCCCAGGGCGCCGCCAGACCGCCCGAGCCGGGGCGCCCCCAGACCGGATCCCGGGGGTCGTCGTCCGGACTGTTGAACAGCCAGTCGTCCGAGGCGCCGTCTTCGCTCTCCTGCAGCGGGAGCCCCGCGGCGGTGCCGTCCTCCAGGGCGCCGCCGCCCTGGGAGCTGTCGAGGCCGAGGCTCACCTGGAAGTCCAGCAGGTCGTCGGCCACGTCCATGGCCACGCTCGCGGCCCGCTCGGCGGCGTCGGTGCCCCAGGGGGCGCCGGTGTTGGGGTAGAGGCGGGCGCGGGAGAACCGGGGGGCCAGGCGGGAGGCGGGATCGCTCGGGTCCTCCCGGATCTCGCGCACGTAGTAGCGGTGCTCCTGGAGCACTGCCGCGTACGCGACGCTCGTCATGGCGTCCGGCAGACCGACCGCGGCCGGCGACAGCTCGTGGTACCGATCGGCCCTGCCCCCGTCCCCCTGGACCACGAAGGCCAGCCGCACGCCGCCGTCCGGGTCCAGGGCGCTGCAGACCCCCGAGGTGGTCGACGACCCTCCGGGGTCGAGCTTGACGACCCCGTACTGCCCCGACTCCGCCCCGGCGGCGAGGACGATCGCCTCCTCGGAGCCGGAACGGATCGCCTCGCGCAGCGGCTCGAGATCCTGCGGAAATCCCGCGGGGCTCCGTGCGCAGAGGTGGATCTCCCCGCCGCGGGCGGAGCGCGGATCGGCCGTCGCGCTCCCCGAGGCGTCCCGCAGCACGAAATAGCTCCGATCCTCGTCGTTGTCGTGGCTCTGGTAGATCGAGCCGTCCAGGACGCCGCGCACGGTGAGGACGTCGGTCCCCTCGACCGCTTCGGGAGAGCTGGTTGCGGCGGGGGCCACCGTACGGGCCGCCCCGGTGACGTTGTCGGCGACCTCGATCACGGCGCCCAGGTGGGGCCAGCGCTTGGCCGGCGTGCTCTGGAACAGCCCGCCGCGCCCGGCGACCCGCAGGCTGCGGGCCACCTCCAGGTGCACGGCGCGGACCGCCTGCTGCATCTGAGTCGACGAGCTCTCGGCGCGCGCCACCCGGCTGTTGGTCTGGAACACGGCGAGCACCGCGACCGAGAGCGCCACGGTGATGGCCAGCGCCACCAGGACCTCGAGCAGGGTGAAGCCGTGCTCGGCGCGCCCCGCGCCCGCACCGTCTCGTCCGATCTCCCGTCGCTCCACCACCAGGCTCTCCTTTCGCTCTCGCATCGACGTCATGTCGCGCTCGGCCACGGAAGGGCTCAGAACGCCTTGAGCGCCCGCACCGTGAGCTCCTCCGCCGGACCCAGCGGACCGGCCTCCCGGGGGGACTCGATCCGCACCTCGATCTCCTTGAGCTGGACCGAACGGGGGTTCGTGCCTCCCGGGAGGGGGCGGTCCAGGTCGTCCCCGTCGCCGTCGGTGTCCCCGTCGGCCAGGTCGCCGGCCCCGAACTGCCGCACCCGCGTGGTCCGCGTCCAGATCGCCTGGTCGGCGAGGGCCGCGTCCCGGCTCCACACCCTGCCGTCCAGGGTCCGGTACTCCACCGTTTCCAGCTCGTTCGAGCCGGCGGGAACGGTCAGGTCCGGATGGTCGAAGGGCAGTTGCAGCAAGGTCTCGACCCGGGTCCTGGCGAAGCTGCCCACGGCGGTCGACTCCCGGCCCTCCACCCGGTAGGTCATCGAGCGGATGAACAGCGGCACGACCCCCAGCAGGATGACCAGGAGCAGGAGGGCGGCGATCAGCACCTCGATCAGGGAGAACCCGCCGCGGACGGCCGGGGACCGGCGGCCCGGAGGGCCGACCAGGTCGCTCGGGGGTCTGCTCAGGGCTTTGCGTACCATTCCCACGGCTCGCCTCCTTCTCCCCGGCCCTGCCATCGCGCCAGGTCCCGGTTCCACTTGCGAAGCTCGATCCTGCCGGTGCCGGCGGGCTCGATCCGGACCTCCAGGTGGTTCCACCCGGACGCGTCCGCCAGCCGGAAGCCGCCGGCGCGGTCCGCGGCTCCCGTCGGGAAGAACACCAGCACCCGCCGGCCGTCCGGGGCCACGGTCAGGCCGTCCACCGCCGGCTGCCCCCCGGGCGCGGCCACCCGGACGGCCGAGGGCGCCGTGACGGCGCCGAGCCGGTAGTCGGTGTCGAAGCGGAGCTCCCCGGCGACGGGGTTGAGCTCGAGATCGGGGGCGTCGCCGGCGGCCTCGCCGTCCACGTCCGCGTAGGCCAGAGCGTCCCCGGTCGCCGGATCGAGCTCGACGACCGTCCGGACCCGCCGCTTGATGGCCTCCAGGCGGGCCCGCTGGACCAGGACGGCCGTCTCGCGGCCGGCGGCCTCGAGCTCGCTGCGGGTGATCAGTCGGGACAGGGCGGGCAGGCCGAGGCCGAGGGCGATCCCGAGGATCGCCAGGATGACGAGGGCTTCCACCAGCGTGAACCCCTCCTGCGCAGACCGAGAGTCGCTCGTATGCATCGTTGCCTAGCAATATCGACAGATTTCTTTTTGCGTCGAGCTTCCTGCAGTTGCAAAGGTCTTGCCTGATTTCACAACCATCCCGGAACGCCCGTGCAGAGGACGAAACCGGCGGGATCTCGCGGACGCACCCCACCCGGGTCGACACTCAGTGTCAATTAAATGGCCATAAATTGTCAGACCTGGGTCAGCCGGGGGCAGACGCCGAGAACATCACGACCGCAAGGGTTCCTCCCCCGTCGCGGTCATCCAGCCGGAGCTCGGCCCCGTGCAGAGAGAAAATTTTGTGGGTCAACGCCAGACCCATCCCCAGACCGTCCGGCCGGCCGGTGGCGAACGGCTCGAAGAGCCGGTCTCGGATCTCGGACG
>JASFUJ010000409.1:0-4299 GCA_050050355.1 Acidobacteriota bacterium | reverse complement strand
GGGAGGGGTCGACGCTGTTCATGGTGCTGCTGGCCGGGTTCCAGGCGCTCCTCGGTCGCTGGAGCGGCCAGGAGGACGTGGCGGTGGGCTCGCCGATCGCCGGGCGCCACCACCTGGAGATCGAGGGCCTGATCGGGTTCTTCGTCAACACCCTGGTGCTGCGGGGGGACCTGTCGGGGGAGCCGTCGTTCCGTGAGGTGCTCGGCCGGGTGCGGGAGGCGACGCTGGCGGCGCACCTGCACCAGGACGTGCCGTTCGAGAAGCTGGTGGAGGAGCTGGAGCCGGAGCGGAGCCTCTCCTACACGCCGCTCTTCCAGGTGATGCTCATCGTGCAGAACGAGGAGGAGCAGCCCGCGCTGGGGGAGGAGCTCCGCCCGCGGGGCCTGGCGGAGGGGGGGACGGCGACGTCGAAGTTCGACCTGACGCTCTCGCTGGCGGAGAGCGACGGCGTGCTGACCGGAGGGCTGACCTTCGCCACCGACCTGTTCGACGGGGTGACGATCGACCGGATGCTCCGTCACCTGGAGCACCTGCTGGCGGCCGCGGTGGCGGAGCCCGAGCGCCCGTCCGGGCCGGGCCGATCGGTCTGGGAGCTGCCGCTCCTCGGCGCCGCCGAGCGGAGCCAGCTCCTGGTGGAGTGGAACGACACGGGGAGCCAGGCGCTGGCGGGGACCCTGCTCGAACGCCTGGCCCGGCGGGTGGAGCGGTCCCCGGACGCGGTGGCGGTGGTCGACCGCGCGGGGTCCCTGAGCTTCGCGGCCCTGGACCGGCGCGGGACCGGCCTCGCGCACCGTCTGCGGACCCTCGGAGCGGGACCGGAGGAGCGGGTGGGCGTGGCCTACCCTCCCAGCCGGCAGGCGGCGGTCGCCGTGCTGGGTGTCGTGAAGACCGGCGCCGCCTTCGTGCCCCTGGACCCGTCCCATCCGGAGGCGCGCTTGCGCGGTCTGATCGAGGACGCGGGGGTGAGGACCGTGGTCACCGGTCCGGAGCTCGCCGCCCGGCTCGAGGCGTGGGGGGTGCGCACGGTGGACGCCGAGCCCTGGGCGCGGGCCGCATCGCCGGGGGAGCGGGGCGCGACGCCGTCCCCCGAGGCCGGAACCCTGGCCTACGTCCTGTACACCTCCGGCTCCACCGGCGCGCCGAAGGGGGTGATGATCGAGCACCGCAGCCTGCTGCGCTACCTGCGCTCCGTCGATCGGGACCTGTTCGGCGACGGGCTCCGCCGGCTGCCGATGATCACCCGCCCGAGCTTCGACGCGTTCCTGAAGCAGCTCCTGGTGCCGCTCCTCCGGGGCGAACCGGTCTGGATCCCGGATCCCGGGCTCGTGGAGCGGCCGGCGGCGCTGCTCGCGGCGCTCGGCGCCCGGCCCGGCTCCGGGCTCAACTGTGTGCCCTCCCTCTGGCGCGCGCTGCTGGAAGAGGTCGAGGAGGGCAGGGCGGCGCCCCCGGCCGGGCTCCGCCTGCTCCTGGGCGGCGAGGCCCTGGACCGGGACCTGGTGGAGCGCTCGCGCGCCGCCTTCCCGGGCGTGCGGATCTGGAACCTCTACGGCCCCACGGAGGCGACGGCGAACGCAACCTGGTGCGAGGTCCGGGGTGGCCCCCGCGGAGGCCGGAGCGGCCGCGTCTCCATCGGCCGGCCGATCGCCGGGGTGCGGACCTACGTGGTGGACCGGCTGCTGGGGCCGGCGCCGGTGGGGGTGGCGGGGGAGCTGGTGATCGGCGGCGCCGGCCTGGCGCGGGGGTACCTGGGCCTGCCGGCGCGGACGGCGGAGCGCTTCGTGCCCGACCCGTTCTCCGGCGAGCCGGGGGCGCGGCTGTACCGCAGCGGGGACCTGGCGCGCTGGCTGCCCGGTGGAGAGCTGGAGTTCCTGGGGCGGGTGGACCACCAGGTGAAGGTGCGGGGCTTCCGCATCGAGCTGGGGGAGATCGAGGCGGTGCTGGGGAGGCTCCCCGGGGTGCGCGAGGCGGCGGTGGTGGCCCGGAGCGAGGAGCAGCCCGTCCGGGCGAAGGGGGCGAAGGGGGCGGCGGGGGCGAAGACCGGCCTGCGGCTGGTGGCCTACGTGGCCGGCGAGGACGCGCCGGTCGACCCGAAGACGGTGCGCGAGCGGTTGCGGGAGCTGCTGCCGGACTACATGGTGCCGGCGGTGACCGTGCCGCTCGACGCCCTGCCGAAGACCCCCGGGGGCAAGGTCGATCGCCGGGCGCTGCCGGCGCCGGACATGGAGACGGTCACCGAGACCTTCGTCGCGCCGCGGACCCCGGTCGAAGAGGTGCTGGCGGGCATCTGGTCGGAGGTGCTCGGGGTCGATCCGGTGGGCACCGGCGACGACTTCTTCGCCCTGGGCGGCCACTCCCTGCTGGCGACGCGGGTGACGTCGCGGCTGCGGCCGGCGTTCGGGGTGGAGCTCCCGGTGCGGGTGCTGTTCGAGGCGCCGACGGTGGCGCGGCTGGCGGCCCGGGTGGAGGAGGCGATCCGGGCCGGAAGCGACCTGGTGGCGCCGCCCCTCCGTCCGATCGACCGCCCGGGCGATCGGGAACGGGGGCTGCCGCTGTCGTTCGCCCAGCAGCGGCTCTGGTTCATCGACCAGCTCGAGCCCGGGAGCCCGGTCTACAACATCCCGGTGTCGGTGCGACTGGAGGGTCCGCTGGAGGTGGCCGTCCTGGCCCGGAGCCTGGACGCGGTGATCCGCCGGCACGAGGCGCTGCGCACGGTGTTCGTGGCCGAGGGGGGCGAGCCGCGGCAGGTGGTGCTTCCCCCCGCCGACCTCGGGCTGCCGGTGGTGGACCTGGGCGGGCTGCCGGAGGCCGGGCGGGAGCGGGAGATGGAGCGGCTGGGGGAGGAGGAGGCGGCGCGGCCGTTCGACCTGGAGCGGGGTCCGATGCTGCGCGCGTCGGTGGTGCGGCTGGGGTCGCCCGGAGACCGCGGCCCGGAGGACCACGCGGTGCTGCTGACCATGCACCACATCGCGAGCGACGGCTGGTCGATGGGGATCCTGATGCGCGAGCTGCGGGCGCTCTACCGGGCGTTCGGTGCGGCCACGGGGTCGGACGCCCCGTCGCCGCTGGCGGAGCTGCCGGTGCAGTACGGGGACTACGCGGTGTGGCAGCGGAGCTGGCTGCGGGGTGAGGTCCTGGAACGCGAGATCGGCTACTGGCGCGAGCAGCTCGCCGGCCTGCCGCCGGTGCTCGAGCTGCCGGCGGACCGGCCCCGGCCGGCGGTGCAGAGCTCCCGGGGGGCCTTCCGGCCGCTGTCGCTGTCGCCGGAGGTGAGCGACGGCCTGCGGGCGAGCGCCCGGAGCGAGCGGGCGACCCTGTTCATGGTGCTGCTGGCCGGGTTCCAGGCGCTGCTGGGGCGGATCAGCGGCCAGGAGGACCTGGCGGTGGGCACGCCGATCGCCGGGCGCAACCACCTGGAGATCGAAGGGCTGATCGGGTTCTTCGTCAACACCCTGGTGCTGCGGGGCGATCTGTCGGGGGAGCCGTCGTTCCGGGAGCTGGTGGGCCGGGTGCGGGAGGCGTCGCTGGCGGCCCATCTCCACCAGGACGTGCCGTTCGAGAAGCTGGTGGAGGAGCTGGAGCCGGAGCGCAGCCTCTCCTACACGCCGCTCTTCCAGGTGATGTTCATGGTGGTGGAGGAGGAGCGCCAGGCCGGGCTGTCGGACGAGCTGCGGCCGCGCCGGTCGCCGGGGGCCGGGACGACCACGGCGAAGTTCGACCTGACGCTGTCGCTCGCCGACCGCGCCGGCGGGCTGAGCGGGGGCGTCGTCTACGGCACGGACCTGTTCGACGGGGTGAGCGTCGAGCGGATGATCCACCACTTCGGGCGCCTGCTGGAGGGGGCCCTGGCGGAGCCCGACCGGCCGCTGCGGGAGCTGCCGCTGCTGGCTGCCGCGGAGTGGACCCAGGTGGTGGTGGAGTGGAACGACACCGGGGCCCCGGGCGCCGGGCGGACGCTCCTCGAGCGCTTCTCCCGGCAGGTGCGGAGCCGTCCGGACCGGGTGGCGCTGGTCTGCGGGCGGACCTGGCTGAGCTTCGCGGCCCTGGACCGCCGGGCGACCCGGCTGGCGCGGCGGCTGCGGGCGCGGGGAGTGGGAGCGGAGTCCCGGGTGGCGCTGGTGCTGGGCCGCTCGGTGGAGCTGATCGTCGGTCTGCTCGGCGTGGCGAAGGCGGGTGGCTGCTTCGTGGCCCTGGACCCGGCCCAGCCGGCGATCCGCCTGGAGCGGGCGCTGGCCGACGCGGCGCCGGCGGTGGTCCTGGGGCAGGCCGAGATCGCGGCCATGACCGGTGCTCCGGACGGGA
>JASFUJ010000408.1:0-4302 GCA_050050355.1 Acidobacteriota bacterium | reverse complement strand
CGTCCACCTCCTGGCAGACGGCTCCCACCAGCGGCAGGAGCTCGTGGCGCGGCGGTGCGTCGACGCCGGGTCCGAGCCGCACCGGGACCGTGTGCTGGTCTCCCAGGGGCTCGACCGGCTGTTCCAGAGCCGTCTCGAGCCACCCCACCCACGACGGCTCGGAGCTCTCCGGAGCCGCCAGGACCATCCGGCGCAGGGGCTCGCCGGGGAAGCTCTCGGCGAGGAACGTCCTGGTCAGGCGCAGGTCGCGGACGACGGTCGATTCCCGGGCCGTCTCGGGCAGGGCGTCGGGGAAGGTCTTGAACCGGTGCAGGACCGGCTCGTCGCCCCGGGAGACCACCAGGGTGTAGCCCCGCTCGGAGGCCAGGGTCAGGCCGGTGAGGGAGCCCTCGTCTCCGGTGCGGACCTCCGGCGCCAGGGCGCCGAAGGCCGAGAGCCCTTCGTTGGCGATGCGTCCGATGCGCACGCCGGCCCGGGCGAAGCACCGCTCGAGCTGGCCGAACAGGCCTTCGATCCCGAAACCGAGCAGCAGCCGGTGGGGCTCTTTCTGATCCGCCAGGGGCGCCACCTCGGCGCCCCGCACGCGCAGCTCGTCGACCCGGAAGGGGACCAGCCGCTTCAGCTTCCAGCGCAGCACCTCGTTCCGTCCCTTCGAGTCCTTCGGCAGGTTGGCCACCTCGGTGAAGGCGGTGCGCAACCAGGCGTCGGGAAGCACCAGGGAGGCTTCCTGCACCGGCGTTCCCAGCTCCCGGACGAGCTCGACGACGCGCTCCTGGAGCTCCTCCGGCTCCCGGGGCGGTCCGCCCAGGAGCCCGTGCTGGAAGGTCGTCTCCTCCAGCTCCCACGCCCGGTGCTCGGTCAGCACCAGGCCGTCTCCCTCCCGCTCGAAGCCGGCGAAGGAGAGGCCGGAGGCGGAGCAGCCGAACGCGACCGGGGGGACCGGCATGGGCCCCGCTCCGAGCAGGCGTTCAATCGACGAAGGTAACTTTATTGATTTCACGGAGCGTGGTGATTCCCTGGAACGCCTTCTCGAGAGCCGACTCCCGCAGGAAGGTCATTCCTTCTTCTTTCGCCGCCCTCCGGATCTCGGAGGCCGGCCGTTTTTCCAAGATGAGCTCCCGGATCCGGTCGGAGAGGTCCAGCAGCTCGGAGACCGCCAGCCGGCCGTGGAACCCGGTGCCGTTGCACTCGATGCACCCTGCGCCCTCCCAGAACTCGTAGCCGGCGAGCTCCTTCGGGTCGAGGCCGCTCTCCTCCAGGAGCTGGGCGGAAGCCTTCATCGGGCGGCGGCAATGTTCGCAGATCTTGCGCACCAGGCGCTGGGCGAGCACGCAGTTGAGCGCGGAGACGAAGTTGTACAGGTCCACGTTCATGTTCAGGAAGCGGCCGAGCACGTCCACCACGTTGTTGGCGTGGACGGTGGTGAACACGAGGTGGCCGGTGAGCGCGGACTGGATGGCGATCTGCGCGGTGTCCTCGTCCCGGATCTCGCCGACCATGATCTTGTCCGGGTCGTGCCGGAGGATCGAGCGCAGCCCGCGGGCGAAGGTCAGCCCCTTCTTCTCGTTGACCGGGATCTGGGTGACCCCCTTGAGCTGGTACTCCACCGGGTCCTCGATGGTGATGATCTTGTCCTCCGAGGACTGGATCTCCGACAGGCAGGCGTAGAGCGTGGTCGTCTTGCCCGACCCGGTGGGGCCGGTGACCAGCACCATGCCGTAGGGCTCGCGGATGAACTTGCGGAGCTTCTTGAGCGTGTCCTGGTCGAAGCCGAGGATGTCGAGCCGGAGGTTCCGGAACTCCTTGTTCATCGACTCCTTGTCCAGGATCCGGATGACGCAGTCCTCGCCGTGGACCGAGGGCATGATCGAGACCCGGAAGTCGATCGTGCGGCCCTTGAGGCGGACCTTGAAGCGGCCGTCCTGGGGGATCCGCTTCTCGGCGATGTCCAGGTCGCTCATCACCTTGATCCGGCTGATGATCGTCTGGTGGTGCCGCTTGTCGATCGGCTCCATCGCCTGGTAGAGCACGCCGTCGATGCGGTACTTGATGAGGACCTCGGTCTCCCGCGTCTCGATGTGGATGTCGCTCGCCCGGCGCTGGATGGCGTTGAACAGCGTCGAGTCCACCAGCTTGATGATCGGGCTCGAGTCGTGGGTGATCCGGTCGATCGACAGGACCTCTTCGCCCTCCTCGTCCTCCTGGACGAGCTGCATGCGGAAGTCCTCGGTGGCCTCGTCGAGGACCCGCTGGGCGCTCTCCGACTTCTGGAGGATCTCGTCGATCGTCGACCGGACCCCCACCTTGACCTCGACCGGCTGACCGAGCAGTAGCTCGAGCTCGTCGATCTTGGTCACGTCCGACGGATCGGCCATGACCACCGCCAGGCGGCCGTCGAGCTGCTGCTCCGGCACGAACTCGTAGCGGAGCATGAGGTCGAAGGGGATCGACCGGAACAGGTCGTTGTCGATCTTGAACCGCTCCATGTCGACGAACTCGAGGCCGAAGCGCTCGGCCTGCTCGCGCGTCTCGCGGCGCTCCTCGGCACGGCGCTCTTGCGCCGCTTCGAGGGTCTCGATGGTCGGATGGGGGTCGGGGGCGATCATGAGGGGTTCCTGGCTCGGAGTGGCTCGGAGTGGCTCGATTCGATTCGATCGGGTCGAGGGCGCCGTCCCGGGGCGTCCGCGCTCGGGCTCCCGCCGGGCGCGCGCCGGCCGGGAGCCCGTCCTATTCAACGGGTGCGGAGCCCTCCGCGTCTAGTGACAGTCGACATTCGCCGGTCTCGGTCACAGGTTCGTCTGGGAGAGCGCCGAGAACAGGGGCAGGTACAAGGCAACCAGAATCACCCCGATGACGATTCCCATGAACACCAGCATGGCGGGCTCGATCAGGGTCAGGATCCGCTGCATCCGGGTCTCCACCTGCTCGTCGAGGAAGTCGGAGACGTTCGACAGCATCTCGTCCAGGGCGCCCGTGGCCTCGCCCACCTGGACCATGTCGATGGCCAGGTCGGTGAACACCCCGCTGCGCTCGAGGGTCTCGTAGAACGCCTCGCCCTCCCGGACCTCCTGGATCGTCGGCTCCAGGCGGTCGCGGATGTGGGCGTTGCCCACGGCGGCGACCGCGATCTCGAGCGACGGCACTAGGGGCATGCCGCCGGAGAGCAGGGTGGCCAGCGACCGGCAGAACTCCGACAGGGAGAAGCGGTGGAGCACCGGCCCGAGGACCGGCAGGCTGACCCGGATCCGGTCGAGGGTGCGCCTGCCGGAGCGGGTGTCCTTCCAGCGCCAGAACAGGGTTCCGCCGACGCCCACGACGATCAGGAGCAGCAGCCAGTTGGACTGGATCGCCACGCCGAGGCCGACCATGACCCGCGTGATCAGCGGCAGCTTCACGTCCGCGCCGGCGAAGAACTCCCGGAACTTGGGCACCACGAAGGTCATCATGATCAGCAGCATCGCGATCGACAGGCCGACCAGCACCGCAGGGTAGATCAGGGCGGAGATCACCCGCTTGCGGGCGTCGAGGACCAGCTTCTCGTAGCGGATGAAGCGGCGGATGACGGTCTCGAGGTCGCCGCTCCGCTCACCCGCCTTGAGGATCGAGGGGTAGAGCCGGGGGAAGCGCTGCTGGTGGGCGGTGAAGGCGCTCGACAGGTCCTCGCCGGTGCGGATGCGCTCCCGGATGTTCTCGAGGATGGTCCGGAACGGGCTCTGCTCCATCCGGTCGACCACCAGATCGAGGGCCTGGAGGAGCGGAAGGCCCGCCCGGAGCAGGGCGGCGAGCTCCTGGTTGAACGCCAGGAACTTCTGGGCGTCGATCTGCTTGCCCCGGCGTCCGCCGAACAGGGCGAGCCGGCTCCCGAGGCCGCGGCGCCGGACCTCGAAGACGTGGAGGCCGCGCTTCTCGAGCTCGCTCCGGAGCGCCGCGGCGTCCGTGGCGGCATGGTTCTCCTCGAGCACCCGGCCGTCGGCGGTGCCGATCCTGGCGACGAACTGCATCAGCGACCTCCTCCGTCCGGCGCACGGATCTCGCGGCAGGTGAGCACCACCATCAACGCCCGGTCCGACGACTCGCTGCTGGCCAGCCCCAGGACCTTCGGCTTGCCGAGCCACAGGTTGAGCGTCGCCTCGAGCAGCGGGTTCTCCCGTCCCGGGCCGTCCCGGTCCCCCGCGTCCTCGCCGGTCATCCGCCAGATCCGGAAGTCGTGGAGCTTCAACCGCTCCCCGGCCATGAGGGTGCCCGGCCGGAACGAGAGCCCGTACAGCTGTCCCACCTCGTGGGTGACGGCCTGGTCCTCCC
>JASFUJ010000407.1:0-4314 GCA_050050355.1 Acidobacteriota bacterium | reverse complement strand
CACTCCTTCTGGCAGACCCGCTTCGGCGGCGACCCGGACGTCCTGGGCCGGTCGGTGGTGATGGACGGGGAGACCTACACCGTGGTCGGCGTGCTGCCGGAGCGCTTCGAGTTCCTGGATGCCCAGGTGGAGCTCTGGCGGCCCCTGGCCATCGACCGGGCGGAGGCGAGCCGTGACCGCCGCAACCTCCTGGTGGTGGCCCGGCTCGCACCGGGCGTGACCACCGACGAGGCGGACGCCGCCATGGCCACCATGGGCGAGCGGCTCGCCGGCGAGTACCCGGAGGCCAACCGGGGCTATACGGTGCAGGTCCTGAACCTCCGCGAGAACATGCCCTCCTCCCAGGACCGTCAGCTCCTCGCCATGATCCAGGGGGCGCTCGTCTTCGTGCTGCTGATCGCCTGCGCCAACGTCGCCAACCTGCTCCTCGCCCGGACCCAGGGCCGCATCACCGAGCTCGCGGTCCGTTCCAGCCTGGGGGCCGGACGCTGGCGGATCGCCCGCCAGCTCGGAGTCGAGGCCCTGGTGGCCTCGGTGGTGGGAGGCGTGCTCGGCCTGGGAGGAGGAGCCCTGGTGACCCACGCCATCGCCGATGTGATGGCTGCCCGCATCCCCCGCTTCTGGCTGCCCACCATCGACGGCCGCGTGCTGCTCTTCACCGCCGGCGTCACGGTGTTCGCCGGTCTGCTCGTGGGGTTCCTGCCCGCTCTCCAGACCGTCCGCCTGAACGTGCAGGACGCCCTCAAGGAGGGCGGGCGGAGCGCCAGCCTGGGAGGCCGGCGCCGGCTGATGACCAAGGCGCTGGTGGTGGCGGAGATCGCCCTCGCCCTGGTCCTCCTGGGCGGCGGCTCGGTGCTGATCCAGACCTTCCTCGACATCCAGAAGCGCGACCCCGGCTTCGAGACCGCCGGGCTGACCACACTGCGCGTGACGCTGCCGGACGACCGCTACGACAGCCCGGCCGCCCGGGCGACCGTGTTCGCCGACCTCGTCGAACGGCTGGACGCCCTGCCGGGGGTGAAGAACGCCGCCGCGGCCTCCATCCGCCCCCGCACGCCGGTCCTGCCGAGCGAGCCGTTCACCGTCGAGGGGGCGCCGCCCCCGGACGGCCAGGCGGCGCCCAGCGCCGGAGTGGTCGCCGCCGGCCCGGAGCTGTTCGAGACCCTGGGGATCGATCTGCTCGAAGGGCGGCGCTTCCTGGGCACCGACGGTCCCGACGCGGCCCGGGTGGCGCTGGTCAACCGCAGCTTCGCGGAGCGCTACTTCCCGGACGACGAGCCCGTGGGCCGCCGCATCGTGGTGCGCAACGAGCCCCGCCGCGTGGTCGGCGTGGTCCGCGACGTGATCCACGGGGTCTTCTTCGAGCGCGAGCAGCAGCCCGCGATCTACCTGCCGCTGGCCCAGGAGAGCCCGCCCGGCGCCGCCATCACCCTGCGGACCGAAGTCGACTCCGCGGCCCTCGCCAACCCGGTCCGCGAAGCGCTCTCCGCCTACGACCCCGGCCTGGTGGTGACGCAGGTGCAGAGCCTGGACGAGTTCACCCAACAGTTCTTCGTTGGGATGCAGATGATCACGGCGATCCTCGGAGGCTTCGGCACCCTCGCCCTCCTGCTGGCGGCTCTCGGCACCTACGGCGTGCTCGCCTACTCGGTCGCCCAGCGCACCCACGAGATCGGCGTGCGCATCGCCCTGGGCGCCCGGGGCGCCGAGGTGCGGCGCATGGTCACCCGCCAGGGTCTCCTCCTCGCCGTCCTGGGCATCGGCCTCGGCGTCCCGGGCGTGATCCTGGTCACCCGGGCGATCGGCGCCACCATGGCGAACATGGCCGAGGTGGAGCCGCTCACCGTCCTGGCCGTCGCTCTGGCCCTCACCGTGGTCACCCTGTTCGCGAGCTGGATGCCCGCCCGCCGCGCTGCCGCCGTCGACCCCCTGGTAGCCCTGCGGGGGGACTGAGCGTACCGGCGACACCAGGGGCTGCGGGGGTGATCCGCGCGGGTGGGGGCGTCCCCTTCCCCCCTGGAGGGAGGGAAGAGGATCGAGGGGATGCGGGGGTGATCCGGACGAGCTCATCAAAAAACCCCGCGTCGTGGAGGGAGACGACGCGGGGGGAGGAGAGGGAGCTTGAAGGAGATTGTCGGGAGCGTCGGCTCCCGAAGGAGCGGGTCAACTCCCCGAGAAATCCCGCTCCAGTCCCTACAACAGTTGACAGCGGGGTCGCGATTCCGGTAATGCGCGGGGGCCGTCACCCGGCGGCCGGAAGCGGGGTCCCCCTCCGGCCGAGGTAAGCCCGGGGCGGGGATCGAGGGGGCGTGGGGTGATCCCGAGGAGCTGCCGGCGTCGCCCGGCCGCCCCAGGAGGTATGCTCCGCCTGCGATGCGGATCTTCCTGACCGGAGCCACCGGCTACCTCGGCACGGCGCTGGCGCGGCGCCTGGCCGCGGACGGCCACGAGCTGAGAGCGCTGGTCCGGGAGACCAGCGACACAGGGGGCCTGGACGGGCTCGGCGTCGCCACGTTCGTCGGCGACGTCACCGACCGCCTCTCCATGCGGGAGGCCATGTCGGGCAGCGACTGGGTCGTCCACCTGGCGGCCGAGCTGAGTCCCGCGGCGTCCCTGGACCGGATGCGCGAGATCAACGTGCGGGGCAGCGAGAACGTCGCCTCCCTGGCCTACAAGCTGGGCGTCGGCGCGCTGCTTTCCGTCTCGTCGATCGCCTACTTCGGCGGCAGCCCCCCCGGCGGCGAGCCGGCGGTCGAGGACACTCCGCCGCAACGGCCCTTCCCGAGCGCCTACAGCGTGACCAAGCACGAGGGGGAGCTGGCGATCCGCCGATGGACCGAGCAGGGCCTGCGGACGGTCACCGTCTACCCGAGCCTGATCTACGGCCCGCCGGGCAAGAAGCAGGGGGCCAACTGGCTGCTCCGGGCGCTGCTCCAGGAGCGCTTCCCCGCGCTGGTGGGGGCGGACAGGAGGACGAGCTGGATCTTCCTGGACGACGCGGTCGACGCCGTGGTGCGCGCGATGGAGCGGCTCGGCACCGGGGTGGAGCCGGGGCGGGAGTACCTGCTGGCGGGGGACGTGGCCACGGTGCGGGAGCTGGCCGAGCGGGTCGCCGCCCTGGGTGGGGTGAAGCCGCCCCGGCTGAGCCTGCCGGTGGGCCTCGCCCGGCTCGCCACGCGGGTCACGGCTCCCCTGTTCAGGCTGGCGGGCAAGAACCCTCCGCTTCCGGGCGAGCAGCTCGCCAGCCTGGCGCGCCACTGGTGCTTCGACGACTCCCGGGCGCGCCGGGAGCTGGGCTGGCGGCCCCGGACGCTGGACGAGGGACTGCCCCCGACCGTGGAATACATCCTCTCCCGCTAGCGGTTGCAGAGCTTCGTCATGGCGCCCAAATTCACCATCTTCAAAGACTTCCAGATCTCCGCGGCGCACGCGATTCGCGGTCACACCCGAGGCTGCCAGAACCTCCACGGTCACAACTACCGCGTGCGGGTCCACGCCAGCGCCCGCGACCTGGACGAGCTCGGCATGGTGATCGACTTCGCGGACCTCAAGGCGTTGACCTCCGAGGTGGTCGGACCCCTGGACCACCGCGTGATCAACGAGATCGCGCCGTTCGACGAGCGCAACACGACCGCCGAGCTGATCGCCCAGTGGGTCCACCACGAGGTTTCCGCACGCCTGGACCGCCTGCCGGAGGCCGGGGGGCGGGTCCGGATCGACCGGGTCGAGGTGTGGGAGACCCCCAACTCGTGCGCGATCTATGAGGACGACTGAGCCCCGTCTCCGCCTCACCGAGATCTTCCACTCGATCCAGGGGGAGTCGACGTTCGCCGGGCGCCCCTGCGTGTTCGTGCGCCTGACCGGGTGCCAGATGCGCTGCCGGTGGTGTGACACCGAGTACGCGTTCCACGGCGGCTCCTGGTGGACGCTGGACGAGATCGTGGAGGAGGTCGCCGGTCACGGCTGTCCGCTGGTGGAGGTGACCGGCGGTGAGCCGCTGCTCCAGCCCGACGTGCTTCCCCTCATGGAGCGGCTGGCCGACGCCGGCTACGAGGTGCTGCTCGAGACCGGCGGCGGGCTGGACGTCTCCGGGGTCGATCCGCGGGTCCACAGGATTCTCGACGTCAAGTGCCCGGGGAGCGGAGAGGCGGAGGCCAACCGCTGGGAGAACCTGGACCTCCTGAGGCCCGGGGACGAGGTGAAGCTCGTGCTGGCCGACGAGGCCGACTACCGGTGGGCGAAGCGGCTGGTGGAGGAGCGCCGCCTGGCCGAGATCTGCCCGGTGCTCTTCTCCCCCGTCGCCGGAGAGCTGGA
>JASFUJ010000406.1:0-4315 GCA_050050355.1 Acidobacteriota bacterium | reverse complement strand
CGCGGCTCGACGAAGTCGAAGTGCTCCCGGTAGGGCTCGCGCCCGTAGATCCGGAAGGTCTTGTCGCACACCGCGTAGCGCCGGCCACGGACCATCCGGTGGCCGTCGTCGTCCAGGACCTCCTTGAACGGCCCCTTGTAGATCACCGCCTGGTTGCGCTCCAGGCAGACTCCCTCCTTGCCCTTGAAGGCTTCGACGGTGACCGACCGGAGCTCGATCCCGTCGACCGTCTGCCACGGCTCCTCCTGGCGCTCGAGCACCCGGATGCCGTAGAACCCGGCCCGCTCGAATGCGGCGAGGAAGCCCTCCTCGGTGAACGCCCCGGAGATGCAGCCGCTCCAGAGCTCCGGGTCCTTCTGGAGCTCCTCGGGCACCGGCTCGTCGCTGACGATGTCGGAGATCACCGCGCGGCCGCCGCGGCGCAGCACCCGGTGGATCTCCTCGAACATGCGCTGCTTCTCGGAGCTGGCCACCAGGTTGAGGACGCAGTTGGACACCACCACGTCGACCGACTCGGAGGCCACCAGCGGCTCGGTGGCGCGGAGCTCGTCCGCCAGGGCCTGGGCCGCGAACAGGGAGTCGGCGTCGGTCACCGGCCGCTCGGCGAGGCGCCGGTCGAGGGCGTCCAGGTCGAGCGCCAGGTCCTGGATCCGGCCGCGGCGGAACTCGACGTTCTGGAAGCCCACCCGGTCGGCCACCTCCGGCGCCGCGCGGCGGGCCACGTCCAGCATCTCGGGGGTCATGTCGACCCCGATCACCCGGCCGTTCGCTCCCACCACCTGGGAGGCGATGAAGCAGATCTTGCCGGTGCCGCTGCCCAGGTCGAGGACCGTCTCGCCGGGGCGCACGTGCTTGCTCGGGTCACCGCAGCCGTAGTCGCGCTCCAGGACCTCGTCCGGGATCGCTTCCAGGTACCGGGGGTCGTAGTCCACCGGGCAGCAGAGCGCGGGGACCTGCTGGGTCGCGCCCTCGGCGTAGCGGTCCTTGACCGCGGATTCGACGTGGCTGGAGCTCGTGGTCATCGTGGTGTTCTCCTCTTCGGTGTTCGGATTCGGATCTCAGAGCTTCGAGGCCGCCCGCTCCTTGGCGGGCAAGACCTCCAGACAGGTGGTCCACCAGCCGGTCTCGATGGTCTCGACGAACTCCTCCGGTAGCCGCTCGGCGCGCATCTCGGCGGCGAGGGCCCGGTGGTCGTACTCGAGCGGCAGGAGCTCGATCCGCAGGTCGTCCGCGGCCTCGTCCCACTCGACGGTCGAGTACCAGACGTTGGTGCGGCCGTCGTTGGCCGGCCGGCCGATGACGCCCACGTTCACGACGTGGCGGCCGGAGGGGAGCTCGCGGCGCCAGTGGAGGCCGGTGTGGGTGACCAGCAGGCCGTCGGCCCGCTCCTGGTCGAGCAGGATCTCCAGGTAGGGCACCGGGGTGGTGGACTCGAACAGGAACTCGTTGATCCGCCGGGGCGAGCCGTGGGCCAGCAGGAGCTCCCGCTCGCCCACCCGCACCCGACGGCGCCTGGGCAGGGTGCCCATCCACCGCTTGAACTCGTCGGAGCAGCTCCGCTCGGTGTAGCGGTAGGAGATGTCGGCGAAGTGGTTGTCCCGGGGGTCGGTGTAGCCGCAGTTGCAGTCCTCGGCGCCGCTCGACAGGGACTCCTCGTAGTTGCCCTGGAGAGTGAGTACGCCGCCTTCCTCCAGGAGCGGCCGGACCTTCTCCGGGTTCGGGCCGAAGGCCCCCAGGTCGCCCAGGCAGTAGACGGCCTCCGCGCCCCGGCGCCGGGCGTCCTCGAGCAGGGTGGCGAGGGCCACGTGGTTCGAGTAGACCCCGCCGAAGGCGGCGATCTTGCCGAACGGGCCCTCCACGGGGGTCGGGTCATCCCCCGGCGCCGCGTAGCGGCTGCGCGCGGCCGCGGCTTCTTCGGGAGACAGGCGCCTGCCGACCTTGCCGGCGGCCTCCCGGAACTCCCCCAGGGGGACGAGCTTTTCGCCCCAGGTGGCCATGCCCCGGTGGCGGGTGAGCTTCTCCCTGGCGCTCTCGCGCTGGCGCTCCAGGCGCCGGCGCTGGGCCTCTTCACGGGATTGGGGTGGTCTCTGGCTCATGGTCGACTCATCGGTCGGTGATCTCTCGTGGGGTGGCTCGCTTCGCTCGCGTTCGGCCGGCTGAAGCCGGCCGAACGGCCGCAGGCCTTCCTCGTGCCTCGGGTCGGTCACGTCTTGCAGCTCACCCCGTACACGTGGCACGTCCAGCACGCCGGGTGGTCCAGGGGGTAGGTGTCCAGGCTGTCCGCCAGGGTCTCCCCCATGCGGCCCGCCGGCTCGTTCACCAGGATCGGGCAGACCCAGACGCCCTGATCGGTCACCATGCGGCAGCTCGAGCACTGCAGGTGGTCCCAGGAGCCGTCGGGCACGTCCCCGTCCCGCAGGCGCTGCCAGCTCTCGTAGGCCCCGCCGCGCTCGGCCTCGGCGCCGATCCGGAAGACCGGCAAGATCTTCAGCCGGGGCTTGTCGACCCCCAGACCCCGGAGCAGCTCGAAGAACCGCTCCTTGCCCGCGTCGGAGGCGTTCTCCTCGTGCACCTCGGTCACCGTGAGCACCGGGTTGAGGCCGGCCTCCACCAGGTTGCGGATGCCCTCCATCGCCCGGTCGAAGACGCCCTCGCCCCGGATCGCGTCGTTGGCCTCGGCGGTCATGCCGTCCAGGGACACCCGCAGGTCCAGGCTGTAGTCCGAGCCCTCGGACAGGGCCGCGAGGCGGGCGCAGCGCTCCGGGTCCAGCAGCAACCCGTTGGTCAGCACCGTCACCGGGCCCACCGCGAGCGTGGCCCCGATGATCGCCTCCATGTCCGGGTTGAGGAACGGCTCGCCGCCGGTGAAGTAGTACTCCTTGACCCCCAGCGCCACCGCCTCCTCCAGGGTCCGCTCCACCGTCTCCAGCGACAGGAAGTCGTGGGTCCTGTTGGTGGGCGAGCAGGAGACGAAGCAGTGGGTGCAGGCCAGGTTGCAGACCGTCCCCGCCACCTGGAACCAGAGGGTGTCCAGGGCGGTGAGCTCGACCCGGGGGGCGGATTCGGCCTCTCGGATCGCTTGGGCGGCTCGGGTCTCGACTCGATTCATGGCAAGCCTCGTCGTTGGTTCATCCGCGGTCTTCATCCTGGTACCGGGGAGGGTGGCCGCTCGCGGCGCGAGGGATCGCGGGCGGCGGAACTCCGGCCGGCTGCCCGCTCGCCGGCTCTCGCTCCGGAGAGGCGGTCGTCCGGGCTCGGGTCAGGTCCCCGAGGTCCGGACGGCGTCCGGACGATCGTCGGGTCGACCGCCGCCGGGGCGGGGGTTCCGGGTCGGATTCAGCGGTGGGAAGGCGGGGCGCGGCCCCGGGGGACGGGGGCCGGAATGAGCCGTGGGCGGCCCAGGACCGAGGGCGTCGACGGTCGGCGCAGCGCGGCGAGGGCCCGGGCGATGGCGGTGGCCAGGCGCACGGTCGCTCCGTGGAGATCCCGGGCGAGGGGCAGGCGGGCCAGCCAGCCCTCGAGATCGGTTCGCTGATCGAGGTCGGCCAGCGGCTCGAGCAGGGCGACCGCGAGGCCGGCGCGGTGAAGCAGGCGGCGCAGGTGGGCGAGGGTCGTCCGGCGGCACCAGCGCACGCCCGTCAGGAGATCGCCGAGGGGGCGGTTCGCGGCCAGCAGGTAGAAGCCGCCGTCGGGGCTCGGGCCGATCACCACCCGGTCGTCGCCGCCCTCCCGCAGCAGCGCCACGGCCCGCGTCACGTGCTCTTCGCGCAGCCCCGGCGTGTCCGTGCCGACGGCCACCACCGGAACCGAGGAACGGGCCGCCGCCGCGTCGAACGCGTGGGCGAAGCGTTCGCCGAAGCACTCGCCCCGCTGGGCCACGCCGGCCGCATCGGGCGGGAGCGCCTCCAGCCGGCTCCCGGGCGGGGACGAGACCTCCAGCCGGCAGCCCGCGCCCCGACCGGCGGCCAGCGCCTCCTCGAGACAGGCGCGGTGGAGCGCCGCCTCCCGGTCGCCGAGCGGCGTCGGCAGCAACTGCCGCCTGCGCACCTCGGCCTCGGGACCGAGGGTGAAGACGAGCAGGGTCGCCCGGGGAGGTCGGGGCGATCTCTCGAGCTGGTGGGTTCGGGGCGCGAGCATGACGTCAACAGGCCTTTACGGACCCCAGGGCCGGTTGGATTGCCGGTTGGATTGCCGCCGCACGAGCTCGCCGGCCTCCGGGCCGTGCAGGGCGAGTCTACGCCAACCCCCGGAGTCCTCCCAACGCCCCCCGGGCGGGAGGGGGAAGGGGATCGAGGGGTTGTGGGGGTGATCCGGC
>JASFUJ010000405.1:0-4323 GCA_050050355.1 Acidobacteriota bacterium | reverse complement strand
GCCAGGGGGGCCGGGAGGCGCCCGCGCCTTATGCCCGAAAGCCGCGACTGGCATTCCGCAATCGCCGGGGATAAACTCGGATCGTGAATCGCGATCTCCAGGCCATCTTGCTGCACGACAATCCTTGGCTGGTTTCGGGAGAGCGGCTCGCCGACTGGCTTCGGCATCGCCTCCCGGACACGCTCCTCCCTCGGGAGGTCTCCCCGGCCGTTCGTGAGCGCTGGGCGGAGGTGAACCGCGCCCACCTGGTGGTGGGGCCCCGGCAGGCCGGCAAGTCCACGCTCCTCTGGTCCCACCTGGCCGAGATCGGGAAGCCGGCGCTGTTCGTCGATTGCGAACAGGCCCTGGTCCAGGACTGGTGTCGTTCGGCTCCGCTGTTTCTCGCGGATCTGGAGGATCTGCTCCCCAGACCCGTCCCCCTCTTCTTCGAGGAGGCGCAGCACCTGGAGGAGGCCGGCCTCTTCCTGAAGGGGCTCGTGGACCGGCGCGTCGGGGTCCCTCTGCTGGTGACGGGGAGCTCCTCGTTCCATCTGGGTGCCCGGACCCGCGAGTCCCTCGCCGGGCGGGCGACCCGGACCCGTCTTCTGCCGCTCTCGTTCGCCGAGGTCTGCCAAGACCTCGAAGGCAAGCCCCCCCTCGTCGCCGAGGCGCTCGCCGAGGAGCGCTTCGAGCGGCATCTGGCGATCGGCGGCTACCCCGCAGTTTGGCTGAGTAAGGGGCTGAGTAAGGGGCTGAGTAAGGGGCTGAGTGAGGGATTGAGCGAGCAGCCCGAGCTTCTCCTCTCCGACCTGGTGGAGGCCGTCGTCCTGCGGGACGCCAGCGACCTGTTCCGGATCGGCCGGCCCGACGCGTTCCGCAAGCTCCTGTCCCTTCTCGCCGCGCAGGTGGGGAGCCTGGTCAACCTCAGCGAGTGGGCGAGCATCCTGGGGATCAGCCGGGACACGGTCGCCGCCTACCTGGAGATCCTCGAGTCCGGGCATGTGGCGGTCACGATTCCGCCCTTCGTGGGCGGCCGGCGAGCGGAGCTCACCAGCCGGCCCAAGGTCTACCTGGTGGACAACGGCCTCCGGAACCGCCTGGTGCACGACTTCGAGAGGCTCGCGGAGCGGGCGGACGCCGGGCCGACGCTCGAGAACTGGGTCTTCTCGGAGCTGTGGAAGGCCCTCCCGGCCGAAGCGAGCCTCCACTTCTGGCGGAGCACCTCGGGCGCGGAGGTGGACTTCGTGGTCCAGCGGGGCCAGGTCACGGTCGGCGTCGAGGTCAAGGCCGGGCGCTTCTCCCGGCCGCGCATCCCCCGCGCCGCTCGGAGCTTCGTGGAAGCGTACCGGCCTCGGGCGCTGCTCACCGTCCAGGGCGGCCGGGAGAGCCTCGACCACCGGCAGGAGGAGGGCGTCACCGAGGTCCGCTGGCTGCCGGCCCGTGAGGTCGCGAACGCCGTGCGGAGCTACTTCCGCTGAGCCACCGCGACCTACATTCCGCACATCGCCGACGCAATTTCTCGGGGATCTTGACGGTCCGATGGACTGAAAGTCTCAGCGCCGATAGGCGCTCCGTGGGACACCGAGGAGCTCGAGCACCTGCTTCTGGAGTGGCGTGAGGTCCGGTTCGAACGAGCGCACGAGGGCTCCCGCGGCCAGGAGATCATGGCGTTCGAGGCGGCCGAAGAGAAAGCGTACCTGTCCTGGTCCCGAGTGACGAATCGGCTGGAGCGGGCATTCGGCGAGCACCCGGAGATCCTGCTGGAGGTCTACCGGAGCATCTCGGCCATCTCGGAATCCCACGAGGAGTTCCGGGCTGCCGGCATGCCGGCCAACGAGGCCTCGCGCACCAACCAGTACCTGCTGGCTGCACCGGCTGCGCCGGCTGCACCGGGGCCAGGTAGTTCGCCTCTGCAGGCCCCGGGCTGCTACTCTGGCCGCGTGACCGAAACCACACCAGCGCAGGCGGCCACGCCGTTCGAGAGCCGGGCCGGGCTCGCCGAGGCCCTCGCCGGCTGGTGCCGGGAGGAAGACGTCCGGCTCTGCGTGCTCTTCGGGTCGCGGTCGACGGGAAAGGCGCACCCCCGGAGCGACCTGGACCTGGCGGTCTGGCCCCCTCTGTCCCCGCGGCAGAGTCGCGCACGGGGTGCGAGACGCGAGGCGCCGGCGCCCCGGGAGCGGCTGCGCTGGATGCGCGAGGTCCAGCGCCTGGTCGACCGGACGCTCGCCGAGCGGCCCGAGCTCAACCTGGTGATCGTCACCGGTAGGCTGGACCCGGTCCTCGGCCGGGAGATCGCCCGGGACGGGACGGTCCTGTTCGAGGCGGAGGAGAATCTCTGGAACTGGGAGCGGCTGCGGCTGTTCCAGCTCTTCAACGACGCCCGCCCCTTCCTGCGTGCCCAGCGGGAAGAGATCCGGCGCTACGCCGAGGAGATCCGCCGCGATGGCGCCTGAGGTGGTCACCCGCAAGCTGGCCTTCCTCCGACGGCTGCTCGCCGACCTGAAGCGCTACGAGGGCTCCGGACTCGACGAGGTCGAGACGCATCACTACGAGGTAGAGCGCATCCTGGAGCTCCTCGGAACCACCGGAGCCGACCTGGTCGCTCACCTGGTCGGTGAGCGGGGCGAGACCCCCGAGTCCTACCGGGACGCCTTCCGGCGTGCCGGAGCCCTCGGCCTCATTCCCGAAGAGCTGGCGGACCGCCTGGAAGAGGCCGCCGCCATGCGCAACGTCCTGGTGCATCTCTACGACGAGATCAACCTGGAGACCGTCCATTCGAGCATCGCCACGGCTCTCGCTGATTTCCAGCGTCTGATCGGTGAGCTCGAGCCGTACGCCGACGACGCCGCGCCCGGCCGAACCGGCTCCTGAGCGTCGGCTCCAATCTCTCACCTCTGCCGGACCGGATTCCGGGAAGCAGGTCCGCTCGTCGATTGCGAGCAGGCCCTGGTCTCGGTACTGGTGTCGTGAGGCCGTGCGCTCAGGGAGACGCGAGGCCGTAGCGGGCGCTCAGGTACTGCTCGACGGCGGTCCGCTCGGCCTCCGTCAAGGCCCGCTCGTAGACGATCAGCTCCGCCAGCTCTCCCGTCCAGTACCGGCCGCTCAGGCCGCGATCGTGGGAGAAGTTCTCCGCGGTCACGTCCCCCGTGGTGACCAGCGACAGGACGGACATCAGGCGAGGACGGGGCGTCGACGCCCCGTCGACCCGCGTTCCGCCGACGAACGTCTCGCCGCCGAGGATCGCGGCGCTCGTGCGCTCCGGATCCCAGAGGGTCGAGAGGCCGCCGGAGAAGTCCGTGGGAGGCTGGTCGGAGCTCCCGTCGCGGCCGAGGAGCGGCCGCGCACCCTGCTCGAAGGAGCCGTCGCGGACCACCCAGAAGACGGTGCGGACGGCGCTCAGGGAGGTCGTGAAGAGGACCGCGTCGTCCGTTCCGTCGAAGCGGACGGCGGGCAGGCCGTGGACGGCCTCCGGCACCAGCGCCGGGGCCTGGGCCGGGACCAGTGGGGCGGCGTGGTTGCCCCGCGCCGACTGGTCACGCCACGCGGTCGCACGGTTCCCCGCATCCACGGTCAGCCCCGCGTCGGCCCGCAGCCAGAGGGCCAGGTCGGGGACGTCGTCGGGGGTCGGATCGTCGGTCTCGATGAGGGTCGCCGTGGCCGTCGCCGACAGCGGGACGACGGGGTCGTCGTTGCCGAAGACCGCCGCCTTGACCACGGTGGTCTCGGTGATCGGGAACAGCCCGGTGTAGACGGGCGATGCCGCCGTGGGCTCGGTGCCGTCGGTGGTGTAGCGGATCACGGCGTCGCCCCCGGACAGGACGCCGCTGGAGAGCGCCACGGTCGTCGAGTCGACGAAGGTGCCGCCGTTCGGGTCGATCGTCGGCGGCGCCACCCGGGGCGGCCGGTACTTCCACGTGAGGTAGGCCTCCACCGCCCGCCGCTCGGCGTCCCCGAGAGGCCGGTCGTAGACGATCAGCTCCGCCAGGTCCCCCCACCAGTTGCGGCTCGTCAGGGTCCGGTCCTGGGCGAAGCTCGACGCCCGCACGTCCCCCGTCGTCACCAGAGAGATCACCGACAGATCCTCCGGACGCGGCGTCTGCGTCCCGTCCACCAGCGTGCCGTCGAGGTAAGTTTCACCGTTGCGGACGAGCTCGCTCGACGCGCTCGAGTGCCACAGCTCCCGGTAGCCCCCGTGGAAGTCCGTGCCGACCGAATCGCCCAGCAGGAAGCGGTCCCCGTTCGGCGCCGACGCCGACTCCCGCACCACCCAGAACACCGTCCGGATCGACTCGAGCCGCGACGTGAAGAACAGCACGTCGTCCGACCCGTCGAACCGCAGCACCG
>JASFUJ010000404.1:0-4327 GCA_050050355.1 Acidobacteriota bacterium | reverse complement strand
GGGTGGTCCTCGGTCCAGGCGACGTCCCGGTAGTAGCTGTCCTGCTCGAGGAAGGCGATGCGC
Organism: Acidobacteriota bacterium; assembly: GCA_050050355.1. Taxonomy (GTDB): domain Bacteria; phylum Acidobacteriota; class Thermoanaerobaculia; order Multivoradales; family DATKCC01; genus JASFUJ01. The sequence continues at coordinate 4,264 of JASFUJ010000404.1, read as the reverse complement.
TCGGGGCCGACGGCGTGCAGGATGGCGCGGGCGACCGTGGTCTTGCCCGAGCCCGAGCCGCCGGCCACGCCGAGGAAGAAGGTCCGGTCCATGCCGGGATCGGAGGTTAGCAGGTTCCGGAGGCGTTCCTGCCACGCACCCGGGTCGGACCGGGGGCTCCCGTCCTCCGGCGCGGCTCCGCCCGGAGGAGCTCCGGCCGGGTGGCTCCGCCTGGCAGCGCCTCGCGGACCCGTCGGGCCTGCCCTCCCACCGTGCGTGCAAGGTCCGCGGTCGCTGACACCTCCGGCCGAGAGCCCCCGGTCCGAGCCGGCGGCGTTCCCGGTGGTTCGGGAAGACTCGACTCACTCGTTACGAGCTCGGCCTTTGTAGATACCTGGCTAAAACGGCCAGATCACCGGGATCAGCAGGCTCGTGGCGATCCACAGCAGCACCGTCAGCGGCGTTCCCACCTTCACGTAGTCCATGAAGCGATATCCCCCCGGGCCCAGGACCATCGTGTTGGTCTGGTATCCGGTGGGGGTGGCGAAGCTCATGGAGGCGGCGAAGGCGACGCCCATGAGGAAGGGCTTGGGGTCGACGCCGAGCTGGTCGGCGACCGAGAGGACGATCGGCACCATGAGGACCGCGGCGGAGTTGTTGGTGATGAACGAGGTCAGCACCGAGGTCACCAGGATCACGAGCGCGAGCACGACCCCCGGCCCCATCGGCGCCCCCGTGTGGACGATCCCGTCGCCGATCATCTCCGCCAGACCGGTGGTCTCCATGGCCGTTCCGAGCGGCAGGATGGCCACCAGCAGGAAGATCACCGACCAGTCGACCGCCGCGTAGGCCTGCTGCATGCGGAGCGCCCGGGTGGCCAGCAGCATCACGACGCCGAGGATGGCGCTCTCGAGGATGCTCATGATCCCGGTGGCGGCGAGGAGCACCACGAGCGGGATCGTGACCGCCCCGATCCACCACCGCCGGGTCATCCGCAGCCGGACCGAGAGCTCCTTGAGGGCGATGAAGTCCTCGAGCCCCTGGAGACCCTCCACCCGTTGCCGCGGTCCGAAGACCAGGAGCGTGTCCAGCGGCTTGAGGGGGACCCAGGCGAGCTTGTCGCGGATCACCTCGCCGGTCCGGTTCAGCGCCAGCACGAAGCAGCCGTAGCGCTTCCGGAAGTCGATCTCGTTCAGGGTCTCCCCCACGAGGCTCGAGGTGGGGGAGAGCTGGAACTCGGCCAGGATGTTGTTGGCGTCGGCCACGTCCGAGTCGTCGAGCTTGGTGTCGGACAGGAGCAGCAGGTTGCGTTGCTCCTTGAATGCCAGGATGTCCTCCATCGACCCCCGGACGATCAGCGTGTCGCCGCCCTCGAGCGGGAGGTTGCGGATGTCGGTGGCGATCCGCTGCTTGCCGCGAATGATCTCGATGACGTTGATCCGGTACCGGTCGCTGATCTGCTCGGAGAGCACCGTGCGGCCCACCAGGTTCGAGCGGGCCGGGATCTTGACCTCCGTCAGGTAGTTGCCCATCTCGTACTTCCGGGTCAGGCTCGCCTGGCCGAGCCGGTCCGGCAGGGCGCGCATCACCACGAAACGGTTGTAGAGCATCCCGAGCACGAAGAGGATGGTGCCCAGGGTGAAGAACTCGAACATGCGGAAGGGGGCCATCCCGTGTTCGGCCGCCAGGGAGCTGACCAGCAGGTTGGTGGACGTGCCGATCAGGGTGCAGGTGCCACCGAAGATCGCCGCGTAGGAGAGCGGCATCAGGATCTTCGAGGGGCTGATCCGGTAGTGCTCGGCCAGCCCCGTGCCGACGGGGATGAAGATCGACACCGCCGCGGTGTTGTTGATGAAGGCGGAGATGAATCCGGTCAGGGAGAGCAGGAACGTGGACGCGCGCCAGCTCGATCCCCGGGCGTGGTGGGCGATCTGGTACCCGATCCGGCGCACCAGTCCGCTCTGGACGAGCCCCTCGCTCAGGATGAACATCATCAGCACCGTCACCACGGCCGGGTTGCTGAAGCCGGCGATCGCCTCCTCGGGGCTCACCAGGTCGAAGACCAGGAGGAGGCCGAGCGCGATCAGGGCCGTGGCGTCGAGCGGCAGCCACTCGAGCACGAACGAGGCCAGGGTGAACGCGATGATCCCCAGAAGCAGGACGATATCGAGGGTCATGGGTGGACGGAGTGTAGCAAGGAGTCCGGGCGAACCGGACGAGGGGATACAATACGCCGCCATGCCGTACGTGCTGCGCGTCCGCGAGAGCTTTGAAGCCGCTCATCACCTGACCTCCTACAAGGGCCGGCCCGAGCCCAGCCACGGTCACTCCTGGCGGGTGGAGGCGGCGGTCGAGGCCGCCGAGCTGGATGACGAGGGGCTCGGCTTCGACTTCCTCGAGGTGCGCGACGCCCTGCGGGAGCTCACCGGACGGTTCGATCACCGGGACGTCAACACCGTGCCTCCGTTCGATCGCGTCAGCCCGACCACCGAGCGGCTGGCGGCCTGGTTCTTCGACGAGCTGACCGCCCGCCTGCCCGGGGCGCGGCTCACCGAGGTCACCGTGTGGGAAGGCCCGTCCTGCTCGGCCACGTACCGGCCGGGGTAGGTGGTGTGGGCCTGCGGGGTCTATTGACACCACCCGAACCCCTCTTTTAGCGTGAACACCGTCAGGATCCCCTCGTCCCGAACCGGAGACCCGCGACACCGACCAGCGAGAAAGGACCGCCACGATGCGCTCCGAGCGTCCGAGCTTCCGCCTTCCGTTCCTCGACCCGTCCATTCGAACCCGATCGGGGCTCCCGGCAGCGGCCGCGATCGCCCTGCTCGCGCTGCTCGGCCCGCTGGCCTGCGGCGGCGGCGACGGTCCGCCGGTGGCCGTCGTGCGGGTGGAGCCCCGGGAGGTCACCCTGGCCCACTCCACGGTCACCGATCTGCAGCTCGGCTGGGACCTCACCTCGGACCTGGGCGAGCACTCCGGGGAGCCCCGGGTCTTCGTCCACCTGCTGGACGAGCGGGGGCGCCTGACGCGGACGTTCGATCACCCCCTGCCCGGCGGCTGGGCGGAGGGGGAGCGGCGGGAGTACTCCGTCCGGATCTACCAGTCGGCCCTGGCGCCGCCGCTGCCGCCGGGCTCCTACACCCTGACCCTGGGGCTGTACGACGCCGCGGGAACGCGCTGGCCCCTGGACGTGGAAGGTGAGCCGGCGGGCGAACGGGAATACACGGTGGCGCGGGTGACGGTGCCCTCCGGTCCGGCCGAGGTGCCGGAGCTGGGCTTCTCGCCGGGCTGGAGTCCCACGCTCGCCGGTGGGGATCGCCAGATCCTCGCGCTGCGCTGGCTGACCGGCAACGGCGCGCTGCTGGTGGACGAGCCGTCCGGGACACGGGTGCTCTGGATGCAGCTCCACATCCCGTCCGCCGAGGCCGAGGGGGTCCGGCGGATCTACCGGTCCGGAGCCGGGGAGCCGGAGCTTCCGCGAGTCCGCGTGGTCTCCCCGTGCAGCGGGTTCGAGGCTTTCCTGACGGGCCCCGGCTCCCACGAGGTGAGCGTGCCGGTGGCGGAGTCGGAGGAGCGGAACCGTTGCGTCGTCCGGCTGGAGCCCAACTACGCGATGGTCGCCGACGGCGTGGAGCAGGAGACCGTGATGCTCCAGAACCTGGCGTGGGAGCAGGCTCCGGCGCCCAGGGACGAGGCCCCCGAAAGCACCCCGGAGGGCTGAGCTACTCCTTCAGCTCGACCACCGTCCGCGCCGAGACCGGAAGGCCGGGGACCTCTCCCTGGAGCTCCCAGACCTCGGTCCCTTCCTCCTCGCCGAGCTTCACCCACCGGGCCTCCCGGAGGGTGACCTGCACCGGCATCTCGCCGCCGGCCGGGGCGGGGCGGCCGGTCTCGCTGGACCAGAAGTTGTAGAGCGCCAGCTCGACCGTCGCGCCCGGCGGCACCACCTTCAAGAAGAGCTGGTTCTCGTACACCGGCAGCGGGTGGCCGGCGACGGTGACGTCGAAACCGAAGGCCGTGACCGGCTCGTCGGCCCGGTTGACGATCTCGACGCTCAGCCGGCACAGGGTCTCGGGGCCCGGGGCCTCGGGCAGGATCTCGACCGAGCGGAGCGCCAGGGGCGACTCGGTCTCGACTTCGGATGGGGCTTCGGACGGGGTCTCCGCCGGTGCCTCGGCCTCCTCCCGGCCCTCCTGGGAGTGCGCGATCGTAGCGGTCAGGAACGCCAGGGCGGCGGCCACCGCCAGGCTCCGGGCGACGATCGGGAACGGATGGGCTCTGCGGG
>JASFUJ010000403.1:0-4342 GCA_050050355.1 Acidobacteriota bacterium | reverse complement strand
TGGTCCTCTCCGACCGTCTCTGGCGCCGGCAGCTCGGGGCGGACCCGGGGGTCGTCGGACGGACGGTTCCCCTCGACGGGGTTCCCCACACGGTGATCGGGGTCATGCCCCGGGGCTTCGCCTACCCGTACCAGGCCGAGCTCTGGCGCCTGTGGGACTTCGACCCGGAGGAGAGCACCGCCCACAACCTGAACGCCCAGGCCCGGCTCGCTCCGGGGGTGTCGCTGGCCGAGGCCCGGGCCGAGCTCGACCTGATCTCGGAGCGCCAGGCCGCGGCCTACCCGGACGAGAGCCGCGGGTACCGGGTCGTCGCCCGCCCGACCCGGGAGAACCTGATCGAGGGGGAAGAGCGGCTGGTGCTCCTGCTCCTGGCCGGGGTCGGTCTCGTGTTGCTCATCGCCGCCGCCAACGTCCTCGGCCTGCTGATGGCCCGCACCGTCTCCCGCTCCCGCGAGCTGGCGGTGCGCGCCAGCCTGGGGGCGTCGGCCTGGCGGCGGGCGCGGCAGCTCATGACCGAGAACGTGGTGCTGGCGCTCCTCGGCGGGGCGGTGGGTCTCGCCCTGGCGGCGTGGCTGCGGCGGTCGCTGACCGCCCTGCTTCCCGGCCACGTCCTCGAGCTTTTCGGCGAGGTGCCCTTCGACTGGACCGCGGTGGCCTTCACCGTCGGGCTGTCGGTGCTGCTCGGTGCCGGGGTCGGGCTGTTCGCCGCCTGGGGCGCGCGCTCCATCGACCTGCGGAGCGTGCTCCACGGCAGCGTCGAAGGCCCGCGCGGTCACCGGCTGCTGGACGGCATGGTGATCGCCGAGACCGCGTTCACGGCGGCGCTCCTGGTCGGAGCCCTGCTCCTGGCCCTCGACCTCCACCGGCTCGCCACCCGGGACCCCGGGCTCGAGCCCGGCGGGCTGCTGGCCGTCCGGCTTTCGCTGCCGGAGACGGAGTACGAGTCCGGGCCGGTCCGGCTCCGGTTCGAGGAGGAGCTGATCGAGCGCATCCGGGCGCTCCCTGGAGTGGACGCCGCCGCGATCTCCAACCTCTTCCCCTATGACGACGGCAACTGGGTCCTCCCCTTCCTGGTGGAGGGCGAGGAGCCGGCGGCCGATCGGATGGACCAGGCGAACCTGGCGAGCCTGCGCCAGGTGACCCCCGGCTACTTCGAGACCCTCGGCATCCCGCTCCTACGCGGCCGCGGCTTCGACGCGCGGGATCGGGCGGGGTCGGTGCCGGTCGGGATCGTCGACCGCGCGCTGGCGGAGCGCTACTGGCCGGGCCAGGACCCGGTGGGGCGGGTGCTGACCGCGGTCGGTGGTACCTTCGACGGCCGGCAGCTCCGGGTGGTGGCGGTGGTGGGGGACGTGGACGACCCGCGCCGCGAGCCGGTGGAGACGGTGTACGTGCCGATGGCCCAGACCGCCATCGACAGCACGGTCTGGGACATCGTCCAGCCGGTACTGGCCCTCCGGACCTCCGGCGCCGACCCGGCGGCGATCCTGCCGGCCGTGCGCTCGGTGATCCACGAGGCCGACCCCGGCGTGCCCCTGTTCGACGTCCGGACCGCCTCCGACGCCCTGGGCGAGGCCCTGGGCCAGCAGTGGACGGCGACCGTCGTCGCCCTGGCGTTCGCCGGGGTCGGGCTGCTGCTGGCGGCGGTGGGGACCTACGGAGTGGTCGCCTACACCGTCAGCCGTCGCGTGCGGGACGTCGGCGTGCGGATGGCGCTGGGGGCGAGCCGGGGCTCGGTGCTGCGCGGGGTCCTGCTCCGGGGCGGACGGCTGGTCGCGTCCGGTGTGGGTCTCGGGCTGGTGGCGGCTTTCGGGCTGTCCCGGTGGCTCGGGGGGAGCCTGCAGGTGGTCGATCCGGCCGCGCCCGGACCGTACGCGACGGTCGCCGGGCTGCTGGCGCTTCTCGGTCTCGCCGCCTGCCTGGAGCCCGCCCTCCGAGCGACCCGGACCGATCCGGTGGAGACCCTGCGTACCGGGTGACGGGGCGATGGGGTGACGGGGCCGAGCCCCGCGACCCCGCGCCCGCGGCTTCTAGCCCTTCTCCAGCCCCTCGATCCAGGCGAGCAGGCCCTTGGCCGCCTCGTTGCCCTCTTTCGCCCGCGGCTCGCCCCAGGCCTTGAGCAGGTCGATCAGCTCCTTCGCCTTGCCGGCGTCCTCCTTGTCCAGCATGACGTAGACCTGGGCCGCGTCGCTGGGCCGGCCCAGATCCACCAGGCAGCGGCCGAGGCCGAACAGGATCTCCGGGTCCTTGGGCTTCTGCTTCTGCGCAGCGCCCCACGCCTGGAGGGCCTTGTCCGTCTGACCGGTCTCGAGCCACGCCTCGCCGAGGCCGGCGTAGGCATCCGTCAGCTCGTTGTCGTACTGGATCGCGGCCAGGAACGACTGAGCCGCTTCGTCGTACGCCTTGTGCGCCCGTTGCTCGAGCTTCTCCCGCTTCGCGTCGTCGGCTTCCTCCTGCGCCCTGGAGAGGAACTTCTGCGCGTCGTGGAGCGAGCCGCGCCCCTCCATCAGGGCGTTGCGCGCCGCCACCGCCGGGTTGTCGCTCTCCGGGATGTCGAGCATCTGTGGCTCGTCGCCCGGATGGGGCGGGGGCTCCGGAACCTGCGCCGCGGCCGGGGCCGCGGCCAGAACGGCGAAGAAGAGAAGGGCCACCAGCGCCCAAGGGGTCGTGTACCTCCGCATGTCGTCCATGACGAGAATCCTACCCTTTTCGCTGCCCGGCGTGCCGACCCCGCGAGCGGGGCGATGGACCCGCCCCGGCGGGTGGCGGCCGAGGTTCACGGCTCCGGCCGGCGCAACCGGGGACGAGGCCATCCGTGTCGCCGGAGATCCCACGGCGGTACACTCGCGCGATCATGGCGACCTTCGAGGGTGCTCCCGTTCGGCCGATCGGGTGGAAGCGGACCGACCGTCCCGGTCTCGAGGTGCTCACCGTCGAGCGGCGCGACGAGGCTCTGGCGATCGAGAGCGATCTTCTGGTCGTCCTCGGCGGCGAGGTCCGGGAGGTCGAGTACGAGCTCAGCTACGATTCCCGCTGGCGCTTCCTGGGTGGCGAGATCCGCTCCACCGAGGGCGCCACGACCCGTGAGCTCCACCTCGTCCGCGACGAGGGGGGAGAGTGGCGGGTGGACGACGAGGCGAGGCCGGACCTGGCCGGCTGCTCGGATCTCGACGTCATGGTGACCCCGTTCACCAACACCCCGCCCCTCTGGCGCCTGGACCTCGCTCCGGGCGAGGCCCGCGCCTTCCGCGTGGCCTGGGTCCGGTTCCCGGAGCTGACCGTGACCCCCGTCCGTCAGGAGTACGCCCGGCTCGGAGAGAACGACCCTCCGACCCGCTTCCTCTATCGCAACCTCGACAGCGGCTTCGAGGACGAGCTCGCGGTCGACGAGCACCGTCTGGTGGTCGTCTACGGGCCGTGGAGGCGGATTCGCCGCCGGGTGCCGGGGCGTCTCAAAGGAAGGTTGCACACCGATCCCGGCTTCGACGATCCCCTGCCCGAGGAGATCGAGAGGGCGTTTCGCGGCGAGACCGAATGACGGCGAGCCGCCACGCCCTCGACGCCGGAGCCCTCCCGCGCCACCACGACGACCCCTTCGACCGCATGCTGATCGCCCAGGCGCGCGCGGAGGGGCTGGTCCTCGTCTCGCGCGACGCGGCCTTGCCGCCGTACGAGGTGTCCACTCTCTCCGCCTGACCCTTCCGCCTACGCCTTCACCAGCCCGTCCACGGTGGTCAGCTTCGCCTGGAACAGGAAGGTGGCCTGGCGGAGAGCCGACGCCATGTCGAACTCGGTGAGCGCCGACAGGGCGTCCACCGGGTGGATCACCCGGTACCAGCGCAGGCCCGCGCTGGCGGCGGTGTAGTGGACGCAGATGTTGGCCACCGTGCCGCAGATGATCAAGGTGTCGATCCCGCGCAGGCGCAGCTCGTGGTCGAGCCCGGTGTCGTAGAAGCCGTCGTAGCGGACCTTCCGGAACACCGGCTCACCCTCCTCGGGAGCGATCTCCTCGAGGATCTCCCAGCCGTGGGTGCCCCGCAGGACGTGCTCGCCCCAGATGGCGAACTCCGGGTCCCCCGGGTCGTGGGTGTCCTGGGTGTAGACGACGGTCAGGCCCTTCTCGCGGGCCCAGTCGAGCAGGCGCCGGATGCGCGGCACGGTTTCGGGGGCGTCCGGGATCGGCAGGGCGCCGTCCTCGTCGACGAAGTCGTGCTGCATGTCGACCACCACCAGGGCGGTCGTCTCCGGGTCGACGGAGAGGGACTGCTCGATCTCGTACTCGGGAACCTCGACGGTCTTTGCCATTCAGCTCACCTCGTCGCGTGTGCTCATCATGCAGGAC
>JASFUJ010000402.1:0-4354 GCA_050050355.1 Acidobacteriota bacterium | reverse complement strand
GAGGGAATGACCGTCACGTTGTCCTCTACGAAGTGCTCGCCCTCCAGGTCGAGCGCCATGACATAGGTCGGGCGATCGCCGAGAGCCGCCAGCACGTGCCTCAGCACGCCACTGAAGCTCACGCCTCCACCCCAGGAGCTGACGACGACGACGGACCGCTCCATGACCCACCGCGGGCGAGCGCCCGCGCAACCTCCTTCTCGGTCAGCGCTGCTGCGTGTAGGGGCAGAACCGGATCACGCCGACCGGGTTCTTCTCGTCGACCGTCACCTCGAGGCCGAGGTCGACGTCCGACTGCAACTGGTACGACCCCCCGTAGCCCCCCCAGGCGGGGAACGAGGCGTTGACGTTCTTCATGCAGAAGGTGCCGTCTTCGGTGAGGTCGTACACCTGCCGGATCAGATAGACACTCGAGTTGTAGATCGGGGCCTTGTAGACGAAGATCTGGGGATCGCTGTTGGAACCTTCCAGCGGAATCGCCTGTGTCTCGAGGGCGTGGGCCACGCCGGTGCCGGTGTTGACCACCGGGTTGTAGATCAGCACATGGAGCACCACCCGCCGTCGACTGCTGGTCTGTGAAAAGGCGGCCACGATCGCCTCGGCCCGGAGGAAGTACGTCTGCTCCGGCGACTCGAGGGCGCTCACGCCCGCCGAGCGATACCACTCGTCGACGTAGGGGTAGCCCTTTCCTCCTGGATACCCAGTTTGGCGGGTCGAATGGACCAGCCCCGGCAAGAAGGCGAGCCGATCCTGGTCGGAGAATCTGGTCGCCCCCGGGGCCGACCAGAGTGGCTGTTCACCGTTGGAGAAGCCGAAGCTGCTCAAGGGCCCCTGAAGCCGGAGTCTCCAGGCTGCGACGAGGCCCCAGAGCTCTTTCAGAAAGATGTGGTACTGGCCATCGAGCTGGGATTGGAACTGGTTCCACTCTTCGCGAATCACCGCGGGGTCGTCGCCGCTGTAGTTCCGACCCTCCACGAGCAGTATCGCCGCATTCAGCTGGAACACCAGCAGTCGAAGGAAGTAGTCGCTCAACGCCCGACATGCGCGCTCGAGGTCCTCGCTGGTGAGCTCCTCGGCAGGTCGTTGGTGAAGTGCATCCACCAGCAGTCGAGCCAGCAGATCGAGGAGGCCGTGGCCCGCGACTCCGCCGATCGCGTGCTGGATCCTGGTCAGGGCGTCCTCATCGGTGTCGCCGGGCGCCTTGTAGATCCGATCCACCAGCTTGTCGAGGTCATCCGGCGGTATCCTGGGGAGCTGTCCCTGCCGCTCACCCTCCTTGATCGGCGTCGTGTACTCGGTGTAGTTCTGGAAGTCGGTCTCGATGTGGGCCAGGCCGCTGGCGATCTGGTTGTGCGCCTGAAGCCAGGTGCGCAGCTTCTCTTCACCGAGGATCTGGCTGAGCTGTCCCTCGATCGTCTTCAGATCCGTGTCGAGGACATGGAGGTCACCGCGGATGCTCAGCAGGGTCTGGTTGACCTGCTTGAGCTCTGAGATCTCCTGCTCATCCAGATCGGAGCCCCCGAGGATCTTGCCGAGCAGGCCTCCCATTGCGGCCTTTCCGGCCTCGCCCAGCAGGCCCGAGGCGATGTTCTTGGCAGCGAAGGAGAACGCCGACAGTGCTACGTTCAAACCGATCATCCAATGTTTCCTTTCCTGGGTCGAAGCCCCCTGAAGGAGCTCCTGGAGGAGTACGAGCCCGTGGGCCGGTGTCAACAGACTTCCCGAGCCCGCCTGGAATCCGGAAGCCGGATCGGGCTCTCTCGCCTCCTGCGGCTGCTCCTGAACGGCTGCTCAGTATTGTGATAATTTCTGAATCGGCGGGGTCGCCGAACCCGGAAGCCCATACTCCGGGGAAGCGCGTGATACTACACCGCGGGAGCAGACGCGTCAAACGCGACGTGCAGCCGAGAGGATAGGACGAGTGACCGCCCGGCGAGCAAGAAATCCCTGTCCCCGTCGTGGCGTGAGGGGGTCTCTGGGTGAGCTCGCCTCAGGGCTCGTGGACCTCGCCGCCCGGCACGGCGCCCAGGGCCTGGCGCACGTCGGTCCGGGAGAAGTCGTTCCCCTGGAACAGGAGCGGCTCACCGGACGCGCGGGACAGGGCATAGGCGAAGCAGTCGCCGTAGTTGAGCCCGGCGGCGTGCTGCCCCTTGCCGAACTCCCGATAGGCCCGGCGCGCCAGCTCCGCCTGCTCCCGGTTGACCGCGACCAGCTCGACGCCGGCCGCGTGGAGCAGGAGATCGAGCTCCCGCCCGCCGGCCGGGCCGTAGCGTGCCTCGATGACGATCGCGGCTTCCAGGAAGCTCGCGGTGGAGAGGAGCCGGACCGGGTCCAGCTCGATCGCCTCCTCGTAGACGGGCGCGTTCGGCTCGTCGCAGAGGATCGCGATCAGGACCGAGGTGTCGAGGACCACGTCGCGTTCTACCGGGGCAGCCCGCGCCCGTCGTAGCCGAGAATCTCCTCGGCGCTCCGCCGGTCGCGGACCGGCAGGGAGGCGCAGCGCCGGCGGATCTCCCGCAGCTCGTCCCGCAACCGGACCGGGCGGGCTCGGCCCTGCTCCCGGAGGAGGCGCTCGCGCAGAGCCTTGATCACCGCCTCGGTCAGCGTCTCGCCGGTGCGGTCGGAGAGCTCGCGGGCCAGCCGGTCGGCTTCGGGGTGCTTGATGCTGAGGGCCATGGTCGATCGGTCGAGGGTCGAAGGAGGATTCTAGAAAGACAGATAGATTCTAGATCCTGATCGGGCGCACGTCAACCCGAGGGTGCCGCCCGGCGCGCTCACCGCAGCCAGGGCACCGCGATGCCGCCGCCGGTGAACGCCGGGAGCTTCGGGTGCTCTTCGAGCTCGGTGCCCAGGAAGCCGGCGGTGCGGGTGGCGACCTTGCCCGCGGTGATGGCGCAGGCCGCGCCGTCGCGCAGGGACTCGTTGAGGCGGACGTCGCCGGGGAAGGCGACCCCCAGGGCCTCGAGCACGTCGTCCCGGAGCTGGACGCTGCGACTGTACTCCTTGAGCACCGGCACCCGGCGGGCGGCGGCGAGGGCGGTCCAGGTGGTGCGGGTGAAGACCTCCACCAGGAGCTTGGAGCCGACGATCCGCTGCTCGCCGGCCCAGAGGGTCCAGCCGTGGTCGTCCACCAGGATCCGGGCCACCTGGCTCCAGAGGCGGGCCAGGACCGCCCGCGAGGCCGAGCTGCCCGAGGGCCAGCTTTCGAAGTCCGCCGGGGTGGGGATCGGCGCCTGGACCAGGTTCTCGAACGGGCGTCCGCGGCCCGCTCCCGGGACGGCCAGGGTCAGCGGGCAGTCGACGCCCACGGGGTGGATCCCCCGGTCGTCGAGCTCGGCGGCCACCTCCCGGGCCAGCTTGCTCCATGCGGGGTTCTTCGAGGACCCGTCCAGGGAGACGCCCCCCTTCAAGGACTGGAGACCGCCGCCCTCCAGGAGCCGGCGGCCCTGGAGCTTGATCACCCGGTTGCAGTTGCCGTCGTCCGAGACGCCCGCATCGATGCCGTAGCCGTACAAGGTGGTCCCCCTTCCTGTTCCAACGTGTCGGAGCTGATCGGTCTCCGTGACCGAATGCTACATGCTTCCGGGCGTTCCGTCGCCCCTCGGCGCGGACGAGGGAGGGGACCCGGGCGTCTCCGCGAGCAGATCGGCCTCGAGGAGCGCGTCGGCGGCCCGCCGGACGGCCGGGAAGGGGAGGCCGGAGCGCTCGGCGACGTCGAGCAGGCTGTGGTCGCCGTCGGAGAGGTTGAGCACCCAGAGGATCGCGAGCTGCCGCTCCTTGCGCTCCCCCTCGGTGGCGGCGCCGCCGATCGTGGCGTACAGGCCCCGGCGGCCGAGCTGGGGCTCGCCCTCGGGGTTCAGGTTGCGGTAGGTGCGGTCGCCTTCGAGCAGCTCGGCCACCCGCAGGTACAGGGAGAGCGAGCCGGCGAGCTGCTCCGGGCGGATGAAGCCCAGGTCGTCGCCGGAGGTGTGGTACTCCGGGTAGCGCCCCCAGGGGGTGCGGGTGAGCGAGCCCACCGGCAGGTCGAAGCCGGGGGAGCAGTACTGGCGCTCGTCGTAGCCGAAGGGCACGAAGTCCTCGACCTCGTGGGGCTCGCCGGAGGTCCGGAGGACGTGCTCCACGGCGCGGTCGATCGCGGCGCGGCCCCGGCGGCTGCGCTTGTAGTGGAAGGGGCCGGGGTCGCCCAGGTTGGCGGCCACCAGGCCGTGGGCCACGCGCCGGGCGGCGTCCCGGTTGCGGGCGAGCCAGGTGATCGAGCCGATGGTGCCGGGGACCCAGACGAACCGGTAGGTGTGGTGGAGGGTCGTCCCCGACCCGGCGGCCGCCAGCAGCCGCTCGGCGAGGAAGGTGGTCA
>JASFUJ010000401.1:0-4365 GCA_050050355.1 Acidobacteriota bacterium | reverse complement strand
GCCGAGCGCGTCGGGGGCGAGAGCCGTCTCGCTCGCGGCATGGTCGTAGTCGACCGACAGCATCTCGACCGTGGACCGGTGGTCGTTGCGGTGGTTCACCATCTCGGACTCGAGGACCGTCCAGACGCCCTGGACCCGCTCGACGCGCTTTGCGCGGTACGTCTTGAAGTGGTTCCCCTCGTCGTCGTAGTACCGGGACCGGATGATCACCCAGTTGTCCTCGCGCACGCACCCGACCGCCCGGTCGAAGCCCAGCTCCCGGCGAAGCTGGTAGCTCGCCGGTGTCATCTGCACCTCCAGGCACTCGACCCCGTCGACCTCGGTCCGTCCCAGGGCCTCGAACTCGTAGTCCGCCGCGGGCCAGACGTTGCGCAGGTCCTCGCAGATGAAGTCGCTCCCGAGCGCCGAGAGGCTCCGCGTGGCCACGGGCAGGAGATGGTCCGAACGCGGAAAGTACATCCAGAAGCCGTCCAGGGTCTCGTCTTCGGCCACGAGCAGGACGATGCCGTGCTCGTGCTCCGGCTCCTCGACCCGGTACGCGGTCCGGTACCCCCCGTCGGAGGCCCTCTGCTCGGCCTGGATCCGTTTCGAGAAGTCCCCCCGCTCCGGGTCGAAGAGCAGGAGCCGCAGCTCGAAGCGCGCGGTCCCGCCACGGTCCCGTCCGTTGACCCGGGCCATCACGTCGTCACCGCTCGGCGAGGCTTCCGAGTCCTGCCCACCGAGGGCACCCGGCGCACCGAACACACCGAACAGGCCGAGCAGGATCGCGAGCGATCCGCAGACTCCGGGCAACGAGCTCTTCTTCATCGTGGTCTCCCCAGCTCCGCCACTCCGCGGTCGGCCGCGGGATTCACCGGGCGACGCATTCGCAGCAGGGTCATCAATGCGGGCAACAAGAACAGCGTCGCCACCAGGCAGGCGAGCAGGTTGATCGAGATCAACTGCGCCAGGTGGCGGTTGGGCGGGACCGCCGAGACGAGCAGGATCCCGAAACCGCAGAGCAGCACGACGCCGTTGAGCAGGATCGCCCCGCCGGCGCTCTCGGCGGTCTCCGCCACCGCGCGCGCCCACGGCGCGCCGGCTTTCCGGCGTAGACGCAGCGTCTCGTGCCAGTGGAGCGCGAAATCGATCCCGATCCCCAGGGCGATGACCGAGAACGTCGAGGTGGCGACCCCGAGGGGCAGCCCGATCCAGCCGAGATACCCGAAGTTCCACAGGACGGCGAGCAGCACCGGGAGCACCACCAGCAGCGCCGCGCGCAACGAGCGCAGCACGAGCCACACGACGCACAGGGTGACCGCCAGGGCCGTCAGCAGGCTCGAGCGCTGGCTGGTGGCGATCAAGCCCACCAGCACGTGTCCCAGATAGGCGTCCCCCGAGACTCCCCCCACGGACAGCACGTCCCGCTCTGCCCGGAGCCCGGCCCGCAGGCGGCTCAACACCGTCTCCGTCCGTTTCGAGTCGGCCCGGTTCAGGAAGATCCAGAGGTTGGAGCCGCTGCGCTCCCGGTCCAGATAGGGAACCAGCATCTCCTCGCCCCCGCCGAAGCGCAGGAGGAGGCTCCACTCCTCGGCCTCGCCGTAGCTCCTCGGCAACCTCGGCTCGTCCTCGAGGGCGTCCGCCACGGCGCGCATCTGATCCGCCAGCGAGATCGTCCCGCCGACGGCCGGCTCGTCCGCCAGACGGTCCTGGAGGGCGGCCAGCGACCCGAGAAACGCCGGATCGAAGACGCCGCCTTCGGTGGCCGGCTCCAGCTCGACCGTCACGATGTTGCTGCCGAGGAACTGCTCGTTGAACCAGCGGTCGGAGCGGACGACGGGGCTTTCGGGATCGAAGTTGGCGATCCAGCTGTCCGCGATCCCGACGCGGGGGAGCCCCGCCGCGAGCACGCCGGACAGGACCACGCCGGCCGCGACGGTGAGCGCCGGGCGGCGGACCGTCATCCCCGTCACCGCGGCGAGGCCCCGCAGGAACGACCTGGGGGCCCGCGGCTTCGCGGACGCGCCGGACGGGTCGGCCAGCAGGATCCCGGCCGGGACCGCGAACAGGGACATGGCCAGTGCGCTCAGGACACCGAACCCGCTCAGGATGCCGAAGTCGCGGAGCGGCGGAATCGGGCTGACGGCGAACGCGAAGAACCCCGCCGCGGTGGTCAGCGAGGTCAGCACCACCGGCCTCAGAACCTCGTCGAGCGCCTCGCCGAGCGCGACCCGTACCGGCCTGGTGGAGCCGTCCGGGGCGTCGAGGCGATCGCGGAAGCGGTGGACGATGTGGATCGTGTCCGCCACGCAGTAGGTCACCAGGATCACCGGCATGACCACGGTCACCAGGGACAGCCCCTTGTCCGCGAGCCCCATGGCGCCCAGGGTCCAGGTGACCACGGCCCCCGCCTCGCCCAGACCGAGGAACACCGCGGGCAGCCAGCGGAACCAGAGCCAGAGCAGCAGCGCCACCGTGGCGAGGGCCACCGGCAGGAGGAGGGACAGGTCGTGGAGGACGTGCTCGCCGAGGAGCGACTCCGCGGCGGCCGGACCGAGCAGGTGGAACCGCACCCGGTCCGGCTCGGACGACGCGGCGGGCGCGGGGAGGCCGGCCGCCGTGTCGGCCAGCAGGTCCTCGATCCGGCCGACCACGCGCCGGCGATCCGCGCCCTCCTCGAGCGGCACGTAGATCGCCGCTCCGCGGCCGTCCTCCGCCACCAGGATCCGGCGGATCAGCGGGGCGGTCTCGACGATCCGGCGGACGCGACGCACGTCGGAGGGGCCGGAAAGCCGGCCGTTCAGCGGGGGCTCCAGGTGGAGGCCCCGCTCGGACCAGGTCGGGCTGATCTCGGTGGAGAGGCTCCGCAGCTCCGACGCCTCGACGCCCGGCACGTCCGCGATCGCCCGGCTCAGGCCGGAGACGAGGTCGAGCCGTCGCGCGGTGAAGATCCCCTGCTCTCCGCCCGCGGAGATCCCCACCACCAGGAAGTCGGATCGGGTGAAGCGCGCGTCCATCCGCTGCTGGACGGCGAGGGCCGCGTGGTCCGGAGGCAGCAGCGCCCGGCCGTCGGTCTCCAGCCGGAGCCGGGGCAGCCCCAGGGCCCAGCAGATCGTCACGACGACGAACAGAGAGAGGACGAGCCGGGGACGATCGAGCGCACGATCGACCCACTGACGCAATCGGCTCATCGGTCGGAGGTGGCGCCCCCTTCCACCGGAAGACCGGCCGCCGGAGGATCCGCCTGACGGGCCGCCTCTCGCGTGCCGTCGGCCGGCTGCTCCTCCCCGCGGCCGCGGGGCATCGTCCCCGTGAGCGAGCGCAGGAACTCCACCAGGTCTTCGCGGTCCCGCTCGCTCAGCTCGAGCGACCGGATGCGTTCGTCGAGATACTTGTTCTCGAGCGGCCCGTCGGCGTAGTAGGCGACCACCTCGGCCAGGGTCTCGAAGCGGCCGTCGTGCATGTAGGGCGGAGTCGCGGCGACGTTCCGGAGGCTCGGGGTCCTGAACCTGCCCCGGTCCGCCGGGTCCCGCGTCACCGTGTAGCGGCCGAGATCCACCTTCAGGAGATCCCAGCCGATGCCGGTGTTGTGGAAGCCGAAGTCGGTGAAGAACGGGCTCTCGTCCTCGAAGTGGTGGCAGTCCACGCAGCCCGCCTCGCCCCGGAAGAGCTCCCAGCCCCGGATCGACGCCTCGGAGAGGGCGTCCGGATCCCCGCCGAAGTAGTACCGGTCGAAGGGGGAGTCACCGGACACCAGGGTCCGCTCGTAGCTGGCGATGGCCTGCGTCAGCCGTTCGTAGGTGATCTCGCCGTCCCCGAAGGCCGCGTGGATCAGGGGAGGGTAGGACTCGTCGGACGAGATGGCCGCCACCATCTTCGACTTGGTGGAGTTCATCTCCCGAGGATTGGTCAGCGGATACCGGACCTGGTCCTCGAGATTCAGCGCTCTGCCGTCCCACAGGAGCTTCGGCGCATAGACCGCGTTGAGGACCGATTGCGAGTTGCGGCTGGCGGTCCTCCCCTCGACGCCGAGGGACTTCGGTTCCAGGTCGGTGAAGGCGTCGTCCGGCCGGTGACAGGTCCCGCAGCTCACCGTCCCGTCGGACGAGAGCGCCGGGTCGAAGAAGAGCTTCTCCCCGAGCTCGATCTTGGCCGGGGTCACGGGGTTGTCCTCGGGCACCGGAGGCGCCGGGAAACCCTCGGGCGTCGGGATGAGCCGCTCTCCCTGGGCCAGGAGCATCCCCGGCCAGAACACGACCAGAGGCACCGCGGCGAGCGCCACGATCAGCAACCGGGCACAGTGGGATTTCATGGAATCGAACCGTCCGAACCGACCAACCGGCCGGCCCGAGACGGGCCGACCGGAGATGGGGGCCGTCAGTGAAG
>JASFUJ010000400.1:0-4367 GCA_050050355.1 Acidobacteriota bacterium | reverse complement strand
TGACGACGTCCGGCAGCTCCACCTGCTCGCGGAGGACTGCATTCTCCATGACGACGATCCCATGACAGGTGCCAGCCATCTTTCACGGCCATCTTTCACGGGGAGACTTCGCCGAACCGGAGACCGTCCACCTCTCGCCCCTCCCCTGCTGGCAAGGTCTCTCCGAGGACGAGATCCGCGACCACCTCGCCGCGCTCCTCGAGACCATCGAGCGCGAAAACGCCGAACGCCGCATGGTCGAAGGCAAGAGCCTTCTCGGCGTCAAGGCCGTCCTCCGCCGCCTCCCCGGTCGTCGGACTACATCGCCGACAGCCAGGCCGGGTCGGTCACCAGCTCGCGCGACCCGTGCGGGTGGTCCTCGCCGGGCCACGGATTCTCCTCGCACCAGGCACCGAGCTCCTTCAGGCCCGCGACTTCGACGGTCTCCGCGACCTCCCAGTTGACGCGGGCCGGCGAGCAGGTCGCGTTGTCGTACGAGGGGCCGGTGGTCGAGCCGGTGTAGCTCACGAGGCTGGACTCGGGCTGGCTCGGCGCGACGCCCGCGGCACCGACGACGTAGGCCTGGGCGTAGACCCGGAGCACCATGTCGTCGCGCTCGCACACGCAGTTGTCGAGGCCCTGAACGGGGGTTTCCGGCAGGTCGCAGTTGGTGTAGACCCAGTGGAACTCCACCTCGTCACCGACCTCGACCGACTGGCACACCGGATCGCCAGCCGCCGCCTCGACTTCGGGGATCTCCGCGAATCCGGCGTGCTCGAACGGCTCGTGGAAGTGGACGTTGCACAGGTTCGGGGTGTCGCCGTCGGGCACCGGCAGCGGGTTCGTGCCGGCGGTCTGGGTGATGTCGCGCGGCGACTGCGGCCCACAGGCGGCCGCTTCCTCGGCCGGCGCTTCCACCTCGGCCGGCTCCGTGACCGGCTCCTCCTCGGGGACGGGATCGGGCTCGGCCTGACACCCGACGGTGAGCATGCACACGACGGCGAACAGAAACGGGACGTTGCGCTGGAGCGTCATGGGTTCCTCCGTGGTTCGTGGCTGCCTTCCTCGCCGGCGGCGCGGAGCGTCGCAGTGGTGGGATTGTAAGCGGAAGCCCCAGGTACGAACCCGCGGCGCCCCGAAGAGGGTGGCACCTCGGCGGAGCGGCGCGAGAACGTTTCGCGGCGGCCCCGCTGCAGCGAAGGTTCGACGCCGGTTATCGCTCATCATGGCCTAAAAACTGAAGAAGCTTGCCAAGAGCCGACCTGATCACAGCTTGGAGTTGCCCCGGCTATGCGGAGCTTTGCATAGCCGGGGCAACTCCAGTGGCTGCGGAAGCGTCGTCGTATAGCGCCTCCGCCCCATGCTGGAAGGTCCAGGATCTGGCCGAAGAGATGCTTGCGGCGGGGTGGGTGTCAGGATTGCGGGGGTCGTTATGAGCTGATCATTTAGCGTACGAGAGGTGCATTTAGGGCGATGAAATGTGCATTTTGCGGATAGCTCGGCATTGGCCCTTGCCCCGTCATGCGCTGGATGATCGTTTCAGGGCTAGTTCAGGACAGTGCATGCGATGAACGGACAACTCATGCTTGTAGGCAGGGCGTGCGGCTTGCCGCCCGGAACCTTGTGCCTGTTCCATTCCACGTCCCGTCGTCACGAGGCATCCGACGGCCTCGATGCGCTCGTGGATGCGGCCCTTGCTGGTACCATCGATACTAGATTGTGCCTAAGGTCAAGATCACGGTGTACCTGGACGAGCAGGTCGCGCTGAAGCTCCGGCAGATCGCGAAGATGGAGGATCGGAGTCAGGCGGAGGTGATCCATGAGGCCCTGCTGGCGTACACCCGGAAGGCGGAGCGTCCTCGTCCGAAGGGGATCGGCAAGTACAGGAGCGGTCGGTCGGACGTGTCCGAACGAGCCGAGGAGATCTTGCGACGGGCCGCCAGGGACCGCGAGTGACCCGAGGTGTTCCTCGACCTGGGGAGGGGCCACGGGGAGGAGCGTGGGGCACGCCGTCTCCTGGGAGCCAACGGTGCGGCCGGGTACGCCCTTTGCGTTCTTGTCTCGTCACGTAGACTTCGATAGGCACTCCAATGGACCGGAACTGGGAGATCGAGATGCCCGAGACTTGCCGCAACCAGAAGCCCTTGCTCGACCTCATCGAGCTCGTAGCGCGCCGGGGGACCGTCCTCCTCCTGGCGCTCGCCTGTGTCCTTACCGCCCGATCGGCGTCCTCTCAAGAGGACACTTCGGGGAGCTTCGGTGAGAGCGTGGACGTGGTCGTCGTCGAGGTGGAGACGGTGGTCACCGATCGCCGGGGGAACCGGGTCGCCGGACTGGAGCCGGAGGACTTCCGGCTCGTCGTGGACGGGGAAGAGGTCCCCATCGACTACTTCACCGAGGTCCGCGACGGCCGGGCGGCGCCGCCGGCGGCCGAGGGGAGGGAGCCCGGGGTCCCGTCTGGGTCGGGGTCCGGATCGGCGTCCGGGCCGTCGGGAGCGCACCCGGTGGCCACCAACTACCTGGTCTTCATCGACGATTACTTCGGCATCGGCTCCCGGCGCAACTGGATGCTCGAGCGGATGCTCGCGCGGCTCGACGAGCTGCCGCCGCAGGACCGGATGGCGGTGGTCGCCTTCGACGGCGAGGGCATCGAGGTCCTCACCGAGTGGTCGGACTCCCGCGACCAGGCGCGCGCCGCCCTCGCCGCCGCCATGGAGCGTCCCGCCAAGGGGCTGCTGCGGGCGGACGAGTTCCAGCGACGGTCGATCGACCGGGTGGCCGGGCCGTTCGCGGCCAACTGGGCCTGGGCCGGGTCCCGGACGGCGCTCGCGCCGGTGGGGACCGCGGCCTCCACGCCCGATCCCGGGCCGCCGACCAGCTACACCGTGGCGTCGTTGGAGCGGATCGGCCGTGCGGACTCCCGTCTGCGCGACCCGTTCCACGACGTGTGGGTCCAGGACCTGGAGCTCCACCGGGTGCTGACCGCGATCCGGTCGACCATGCGCCTGGTACCCCGGCCGGAGGGCCGCAACGTGCTCTTCCTGCTCGCCGGCGGCTGGCCGACCGGTCCCGACGATCAGCCGGTGCTCTGGGCCCACGAGGACGACACCCTGCTCTCCCTGCCGCAGGGCTACGGCCGCTACGCGCCGCTCGACGATCTGCAGATGATTCTGCCGGTGATCGATACGGCCAACCTGCTCGGGTACACCATCTACGCGGCCGACGTCGAGGGCTTCCGTCCGGCCCCCGGAGGGAATCAGTCGTTCCGCGTGGGAACTCTGCGGGAGCTCTCCGCGGCCACCGGCGGGCGGGCGCTCCTCTTCGACCAGCGGGCCGAGAGCTTCGAGGCCGTGGTCGCCGACACCCGGACCTACTACTCCCTCGGCTTCACGCCGGAGCTCGAGCGCGACAACGAGTACCACGACATCCGGGTCGAGGTGCGCCGGCCGGGCCTCGACGTGCGCGCCCGCGCCGGCTACCGGGACTTCGTGATGGACACCGAGCTCGACCTGCTGGCCGAGAGCGCGCTCCAGTTCGGCGGCGGCGACGCGGGCGCGGCGGGCGAGGAGATTCTGGCGGTCTCCCTGGGCGAGGCGCAGCGGCGCCCGCGCAGGACCATGAAGGTGCCGCTGACGGTCGACATCCCGTGGAGCCGCGTGACGGTGCTGCCGACGGCGGAGGGCCGGACCGGGAGCCTCGAGATCCGCGTGGCGGCCCGCGATCGCTCCGGCGCGCTGTCGGAGGTGGCGACGGTGCCGCTGCGGATCCGGGTCCCCGAAGGCGTCTCCCCGGAGGGCTCCCTGACCTGGGAGAACGAGCTGATCCTCCGCCGCGAGCGCAACGAGCTGGTGGTCTCCGTCTACGACGCCCACTCCGGCCAGGTGCTCACCCGGGTGGTGACCGCCGAGCCCTGAGGCCGTCTCGAGCCCTCCTCCCCCCCGGCCCCGCACGGCCCGGGCTCCGAGGACACCGGAGCCCGGGCCGCACTCTCTTCCTCACACCCTTCAGTCCTCGCAGCCCTCGTCCTCGTTGACGCAGAAGCCGTCCTCCTCGGAGAAGGTGGCGTTGTCGTCGGCGCCGATCGCGCCCACCTCGATCTTCACCGGGGTGTCGGAGGGGAGGGAGGCCAGGTAGTCCGCCGGGACGGTCACCTCCCGGGGGTTGACGTCGCCCGGCACCCGGATGCTGAAGACCAGGCTCCCGAGCGGGTCCCCGTCCTCCACGTCCGGCTCCAGGACCACCTCCCAGGCGGCGACGGGGACATCCTCCGGGTGCGCCGGCAGGACACCGGCGGCCACCAGGTCGGCCAGCTCGGAGAACGACGCGCACTCACCCAGGTCGTCGCCCGCGTCCCAGGAGATCACGCTACCGTCGAAGTCCACGTCCGC
>JASFUJ010000399.1:0-4373 GCA_050050355.1 Acidobacteriota bacterium | reverse complement strand
TCGTCCCAGTTGCTGATCAGCGCCAGGGCGAACCCGTCGCCGCGCAGCGCCCGCAGGACGGAGAGGGCCCCCGGGTAGAGCTCCCAGGCGTCCCCCCGGGCGAACCGGTCGTACAGCTCGGCCGCCACGAACGGGCCCGGAGCCGGCAGGTCCAGGTGCTCGGCGACCCGTTCGACGAAGCGTCCCCACCACCCCCTGGGCCCCTCCGGGTGCGCGCCGAAACGGTCCCTGCTGCCGTCGGTCCGGCACGAAAGCTCCTGCCAGACGGTCCGGATCACCCGGTCGAGGGCCTCGGGCTCGGCGCTCAGGCCGTGGCGGACGAAGACCTCGGCGTAGATCGAGGCCATGCGGGGGCCGTGGAACAGGGTGCCGGTGCCGTCGAAGGTCACCGCCCGCCATCGCCGTCCGGATCCCGGCCCCGATCCCGGCCGCCATTCCTGCCGGACCCGGCTCACCGGCCGCCCTCGCGATCGAGGGTCCAGAGCAGATAGGAGGAGAGCACCAGGGCGTGGCGGATTTCCCCGGAGACGACGAGGCGGGGGATCTCCCCGGCCTCGACCGGGACCGGCTCGATCTCTTCGTACGGATCGGCCGGAGGGCGCTCACCCTCCGGGATCGGCTCGAGGCCGGTCGCCAGGAAGACCGTGAGGCGGTTGTCGAGGATCGCCGGGTTCGGCTCCACGGTCCCGAGCTCGCGCCAGTGGGCGGCACGATAGCCGGTCTCTTCCGCCAGCTCCTGCTCGGCGGCCGAGCGCGCGTCGCCGTGGTCGGCGATGCCCCCCGGAAACTCGAGCTGGAAGGCCTCCGTGGCGTAACGCCACTGGCGGATCAGCAGGATCTTGCCGTCCGGGAGCACGGGGATCACGTGGACCCAATCCTCGGAGGCGATGGCGAGGATCTCCCGCTCCTGGTCGCCGCGCCGGATCCGGCGTCGTTCGACGGCGAAGAGCGGGTGGGCGAAGGCGGTCTGCGAGGAATCGGTGCGCCAGGGATCCATGGGCGTCAGGATAGCTCAGGCTCGCTCACCGGAGATCGTCCGGCTCCCGGAACGGCGCCGGACCGGCTACAATGACGACCGCCGTGACCCGTGCCGACCGCTCCATCCTGTGGGCCGCCCTCGCCCTGGGACTGCTTTCGACCTGGCTCCTGCTCCTGTTCACGGGCCTGCTCGCCGGCGGCGCCGTCCACCTGCTGCTGATCGCCGCGCTGGTGGCGTTCCCCTGGAGGGCGTTGAGAGAGGAGGACCCTTGAAGCTGCGCAAGATCGTCGGACTCGTCCTGTTGATCGGAGGGATCCTGGCCCTCGTCTACGGTGGCTTCACCTACACCGAGGACCGCCACGCCGCGGAGCTCGGGCCGGTGAAGCTCGAATTCAAGGATCGCGAGCGGGTGGCCATCCCGCCCTGGGCCGGAGTGGTGGCGGTGGTCGGCGGGGTGGTGCTGCTGGCCTGGAGACGGTAGGCCGCCGGCCCGGGCGAAGCGTCAGTCCGGGTCGCGTGGTCGCATCGAGCGGGGTCCTCGGCGGCGGTAGGTGCGGCCGAGCCGCTCGGTGGTGCCGAGGGTGGTGTAGACCAGCGCGCCGACCGCCAGGGCGACGAGCGCCGCGTGCTGGAGGAAGAAGCCGCGCCAGACGAAGAGCAAGGCGAAGGTGGCCGCCGTGGCGACCACCGCCAGCACCGCCTTGACCCGCACGCTCACGCGTCCGCCTCCCCGACCGGCTCCCGGTCGGCGTCGTCGGCGGCCTCCGGCAGCACCAGCCGCTCCACCGGGTTGCGCAGCGTGCCGACTCCGCTCACCTCCACCTCGATGCGATCCCCCGCCTCCAGGGGGCCGACCCCCGAGGGGGTGCCGGTGAGCACCAGGTCCCCCGGCTCCAGGGTCATGTGCCGGCTGACGTAGGACAGCAGCTCGGCGATCCCCCACTCCATCTGCTCGGTGTGCCCCCGCTGGCGCTCCTCGCCGTTGACCCGGGTGACGACCTCCAGATCCGCCAGCTCGGGCTCCGGCCGGAGGATCACGCGGAGGGTCGGCCCCACCGGGCAGAAGGTGTCGAACGACTTGCCGCGGGCGAAGGTGGCGTCCTTGCGCTGGAGGTCCCGGGCGGTGACGTCGACGGCGCAGGTCACGCCGAGAACGGCCGCCGCGGCCTCCCGGCGATCGGCCCGGGTCAGCCGGCGGCCCACCACCACGGCGATCTCCCCTTCGAACTCGACCCGCTCGCTCTCCGGCGGCAGCAGCACGGGCTCGCCGGGACCGACGAGCGCCGAGGGCGCCTTGAGGAAGATCAGCGGCTCCGGGGGCATCGGATTGCCGAGCTCCGCGGCGTGGGCGTGGTAGTTGCGCCCGATGCCCACGATCTTGCCGGGGGTGCCGCCCCGCGATCCGGCCGAGGGCAGCGGGGTCAGCAAGCCGTCCGCCTCGGGGTCGACGGTCCGGCCGTACTCCCACTCTCCGGGCGGCGTCTCGAACGGGTCCGAGTACAGGATCCGCACGGCGCCGTCGGGAGCGGTGGCGGCGAGGAACCCCTCGGGAGCCAGGCGATGGAGCAGCACGTCGCCGATTGTACCCGGCCCACCGGTCACCGTCGGCGGGCCAGCAACAGCCACAGGAAGAACGGCCCGCCGAGCAGTGCCGTGAGCACGCCCACCGGGAGCTCGGCGGGAGCCATCACGGTGCGGGCCACCAGGTCGCACAGGGTCAGGAAGACGCCGCCACCCAGCAGACACGCGGGGGTCAGGAAGAGGTGATCGGAGCCGGACCAGCGCCGGAGCATGTGGGGCACCATCAGGCCGACGAACCCGATCGGACCGGTGACGGCGACCATGGCGCCCACCATCAGGGACGCGGCTCCCAGGATCGTCAGTCGCAGCCGTCCCAGGTCGACGCCCCGGCTCGACGCCAGCTCCTCGCCGGTCAGCAGGAGATTGAGATCCCAGCGCAGGGCGAGGAGCACCGAGGCGCCGGCGAGGATCCAGGGGGCGAGCCAGAGGACCTCGCCGAATCCGACCACCGCCAGGCCTCCCATCATCCAGCGCACCATGCGGAAGGTCTGGGTGGAGTCCGACAGGTACTGGATGAACAGGATCAGCGCCGAGCAGGAAAACGAGACGGCGATGCCGGCGAGGAGCAGGGTCGCGGTCTCGACCCCGCGCCGCCCCAGGGCCAGGCCGACCACCAGGCCGGTCGCTCCCAGGGCTCCGGCGAAGCTGGCGGCCGCGACCGCGGTGAATCCGAACACGCTGCCCTCCGGGAACCACTGGGAGGTCGAATGGAGCGCCAGCACCGCCCCCAGCGCCGCCCCACCCGCGACCCCCAGGGTGTAGGGCTCCGCCAGGTCGTTGCGGAACAGGGTCTGGAACCCCATGCCGGAGACCGCGAGGGCGCCACCGGCGAGGAGTGCCAGGAGGACCCGGGGCAGGCGGAGCTGCCAGACGATCGTGGCGGCCGTGGTCCCGGGCTCCAGGGCGGCGGCGGGCGAGACGGAGGTACTGCCCAGGAGCGGCGCGAGCACCAGAACGGCGAGCCACAGCGCCGCCAGGATGAGAAGCGTCCGCCGGGGCCTGGGATCCCGCGAGCGGGGCCGGGGCTCCGGGCGCTCCCGGTCGGTTGCTCCGCGCTCCATCAGCTCGACTCCGAATCGAGACGGAGCAGGGTGATGGGCCGCTCCCCGGGCCGAACCACCTCGAACGGGGCGTCGAACAGCTCGTCGAGGACCCCCGGGCTCATCAGCTCGGCCGGCGCCCCGGACGCCAGAATGCGCCCCCGGCGCAGGGCGATGACGCGCGTGGCCGTGAGCGACGCGAAGTTGAGATCGTGGGTGGCGAAGACCACCGTGCGCCCGGCTTGTCGGAGCAGCCGGGGGATCAGCGCGGCGATGTCTCGCTGATGCCGGGGATCCAGGTGGGTGGTCGGCTCGTCGAGCACCAGCAGCTCCGCTTCCTGGGCCAGCGCCGCCGCGATGTAGACCGCCTGCCGCTCGCCGCCGGAGAGCTCGTCGACCGGGCGGTGGCGGAGCTCCTCGATGCCGACCACCGCCAGCGCCTCCGCGACCGCCCGGAAGTCCGCGGCGGACGGCGCCATCTGGAGCGGTCGCAGGTGCGGGTAGCGACCGAGCAGGACCACGTCCGCCACTCGCAGCGGAACCCGGATCGGGCGGAGCTGGGGCACGTAGGCGATCCGCCGGGCCAGCTCCTTGCGATGGAAGCCGGAGAAGGGGCGGCCCTCGAGCGCGAGGGCGCCCGTGGCCGGCTGGAGCAGCCCGGTGAGGAGCCGCAGGAGCGAGGTCTTGCCCGCGCCGTTGGGTCCGACCACCGCCAGGGCCTCGCCCCGGTGCACGTCGAGATCCACGGGGCCCACGACCGTGTGCTCGGCCGG
>JASFUJ010000398.1:0-4374 GCA_050050355.1 Acidobacteriota bacterium | reverse complement strand
AGGAGCCGGCCCGGCTCCACCTGGCCATGACCCTCGCCCCCGGCGCCCGGGCGGCGCAGGAGGTCCTGCTCACGCTGCTCACCGACACCATGCTGCCCACCGAGGGCGTGGTGGCGACCCTCCAGGGCGCCGCCCGGCCCGAGGGCCTGGGGGACGTGGCGTTCCTCCTCGAATCCCGCGACGGCAGCGCCGTGCGGCTCCACTTCACCCGGGCCAACCTGGCCTTCGAGCTCCGCGGCGACGGCGCCCTCGCCCCGGCGGTCCTGACCCTGGCCCGGCGCCTCGACGCCCGGGTGCTCGACCAGCAGCCCCTGAGCCGCGAGCAGCTCCTCTCCCGCCGTCCAACGGTCGACCTGGCCGCCCGCCCGGACGCCCGCGGCCTGCCCTACACGATCCGCGTCCCCGACGGCCGCCCGGTCGTGGCCCTCCAGGCCCGCGTCGGCGACCGGGCGGCCCCGGCGTCCGGCGGCCGGGTGCTGCTCGAGGCGGGAGGGATGGCCGGTCCGGAGGCGGATCGGATGGAGGGCCGGATGGAGGCCGCCCCGGTCGAGCTCGTCGTCGTCACCGCCGAGCTCCTGGCGGCGGAGGGTCGGAGGGGGGAGACTCCCTGAGAGGGGAGGGGGGCGGCTGAGCAGACCACTTGCGCCGGATCGTCATCGACAGGGCAGCCGCACCCTCCTCCGACTTTCCGGGGAGGTGCCACCCCGGTTGCACCGCTTCGCTCCCACTGCGACTCTTCGCCCGCCTCTCGGCTCGAAGCGGCCGGCTTCAGCCGGCCGGCTGCGAGCGCAGCGAGCCACAAACCCCGGCTTCAACCGGCCGAGCGCCTCCGTGCGGGAGGCGACGGTGATATTGCAACCCGTGTGTCAGCAAGGGGATTGCAGGGGCACACCCGCGAACCTCCCGGGGATTCCATGGACACTTCTGGTTCGCGGAGCTCCGTCACCGGAGTCCGAGCCGGTCCTCTCCAGCCTCGGCGGGAGAGCCGGTGGCTGTGGCGTCTGCGCCCCGGCAAGCATCGGGCGAGGACGTTGGACCAGGGGACGGGGCCCTGTGGATGCGAGCAGGAGTCTTGAAGTATCCTGTAAAGCGACGATCCGTCAACCGCCGAGGACCCCGAAAACCCCAGGAGGTTAGCGGACCCGGGAAATCGAGGTCAAACTCTTTGAGAACAGTGATTTCCGTCGAAGCGGGCCGATCGCGCCCGGCCGAAACGGCCCTTCTGGGGCCGGTTGCGGGGGAGGTTAGCGGAAACCCCCGAATTGACCCTGGAGAATCAGATACTTACAAGGAGGGGGTGGAAATCGGCCGGCTACCTTACGAGGGATCGCGAGCCCCCTCGGATCAGCAGTCGAGGATTGCTCGGTGAGGCGGAAACCTGAGAAAACCAGCGGTACGACCTGGAGCGGCCGGTCTCCGTGCCGGCCGAGATGAACCACCCTGAAGCCCATCCGGCCGGGAGCGAGCGCAGCGAGCCACCCTACCCGGCTGCAGCCGGCCGAAACGGGCTGCAGCCCCCCTCCTCCCGCCTTGCACGATGGGTCGTCGGACTGTACGGTTGAGTCCTCGTGCTCACGAAAGCATCAAACTGCTCCGGCCGGCATCCGGCGATCCGGGCCGCCTGCGTGGCCCTGCTCGCCGTCGCCGCCCCCGCCCCGACTGCCGTCCGGTCCCAGCCCCCCAACCCGGTGAACCGGACCCGTCCCCGCGGGCCGGGCCGCTTACCTCATTCACGTCATGCCTGAGAATGCGGCGGAAGAGGCCCCGCTCCGCAGGTTCGATGCGGCGGGATTCGTCAGCTACTACTTGCAGGCGCTGGCATGGTTCTCCATAGGAGTGATGGTTGCAGAGTGTGCTTACCTCGGTGGTGTATACGTCGATCCTTCGTTTGTTTTCCTGTTCTGGGCGGCAAGGGCCGTGAAGCGGCGAGGCGAAACGGCCAGAAGGTGGGTCGTTCGTGTGTCTGGTCTGCTGCTTGGCTTCGCCGCCTTGTTGGCCGTCATCGGGGTCTTCTTTGGGACAGAGGGCATCACCGTCAGTTTCATCCGCGAGATCGAGAACCCGAAGTTGTGGCATGTTCTGCTCACGTCGGGTGCTCTTGCCGGGATGGCTGCCGTGCCTTTCTTCGTCCTCATATCGAAGTCCGCCCGGGCCCAGTTTGGGCGCGAGTGCAATCGAGGCATCACCAGGCGCTCCACCGGACGCCGAGAACCGGGGCTGCGTGGCGACTAGGCGTCAGTCTGCGCACCATCGGCTGCACCCCGCAACAAAAAGGGGCGCGCCGTCGGCGCCGGTGAGCTCCGGGAACGTGCAGGCCCCTCCCCCCGCGCCCTGAGCGGTGAGCAGGTGCCACCCCATTTGCAGGCAGGGACTCAGGGCTTCACCCGGGGTCTGCCGGACGATTGGTCAAACCGGTAACGTGCAGCGTGCCACCCCGTTTGCAGAGGGACGCACCGGCCGCGACGGTCACCCGACCCCGGTGCACACGTCGACGTGCTCCGCCACGCGCCGACCCCCGAGGGCGAGCGACCGGCGCGGACCGCCGTGGCCTCGACTGCGACCCCTACCGCCACCGCCGCCAGTCGACGCTCTCGCCCCGGACGCAGCGGACGGAGTGGCCGGCGATCTTGTAGGCCCAGCCGTGCTGGGTCTCCTCGGCGCCGCCCAGGAAGAAGAGGATGTGGGCCGCGTCGTCGTCGCGCTCGGTGCTGCTCCAGAAGTAGGCGTCGACGCCCCAGTACCGGAACGCGCCGAAGTAGTCCCGGAAGCCGGCCAGGTGGACGTCGAAGCCGCTCGCTCCGCCGGGAGTGAGCGCCCGGAACGAGCGCTCGGCCCGGGCGACGCTCTCGGGCGCGTCGTCGAGGTTCGACCGGTACCCGCCGAAGGTCTCGGCCAGGATCAGCCACTCGCGCATCGACGCCACGTGCCAGCCGTCGGGGCACGCTGCCATCGCCCCGTCCCAGGTGTAGAGGCGCCCGTCGGTGGCGACGGTTCCCGGGTCGTCGCCGTAGGCCCAGGAGTCGTCCGCCGCGAAGCGCAGGTTGTCGGCCAGCCAGGTGCGGCCGTTGATGATCACGGTCCGGTAGCGCTCTCCGTCCCGGGGGTCGGTGAATGTGCCCGGCCGGATCTCGATCTTCTTGCGCCCGATCACGCCCCGCTGAACGACCACGAAGGCGCCGATCTCGGCAGCCGCTTCGGTCCCCGTGGCACCGGCGTCGGACCCCGTGGTCTCGGTTCCCGCGCCGGTTTCCGTTCCGGGGGTCCCCGCCCCGGTGCCGGCTCCGGAGGGCGGCTCCGTGGAGCGGTAG
The DNA here is from genome assembly GCA_050050355.1 of Acidobacteriota bacterium. Lineage (GTDB taxonomy): Bacteria > Acidobacteriota > Thermoanaerobaculia > Multivoradales > DATKCC01 > JASFUJ01. Next base: position 1,066 of record JASFUJ010000398.1, on the reverse strand, counting down.
GTCGCGTGGAGCACGTCGACGGCGTCGGACCGGAGCCGGTCCAGGATCGGAAGCCGGCCCTCCCGGTAGGCCAGGTCCAGGAACGCCTCCTCCGACGGCCCTGCCGACAGCGAAGGGACCGTCCCGCCGGGCCGGCCGGCTGAGCGGTCGGAGGAGGGGAGGTAGGGGATGACCTCCTCGACGACCTGGTCGGCGAACCGCGGGTCCTCGAGCACCCGAGCCCGCGCCGCCTTGCGGAGTCGGCTCCGGGCCTTCAGGTCGAGCGGGCCGGCCGGCACGGGCACGGTTCCGTCGTACCATCGCTCGTCCGGGGAGGTCAGCATCTCGTGGACCAGGACGTCCAGCTCCCGCGGGCCGAAGAGCGTGCAGTCGATGGTCGTGTGCTGGACGTGGAGGCCCTCCTTGCCCGCGTGGCGCCGCCCCGCTTCGAGCAGCCGGTCCGCCGCCTCCTGCCCGCCGGCGCCGGTCGTGTCGAGGAGGCACACCCGCCCCAGGATCCGCGCCGCCTGGACGAGCTCGTAGGCGATCCAGTCCGAGCCGACGGCCTCCGGGGAGTTGACGAGGCACAGGAAATCCGCCTCCAGAAGACTCCGGCGGAGGGCGGCCCGGAGGTCGGCCTCGTCTCGCTCCTCGATGCGGTCCACCGGTTCGAACAGGGTGACCTCGAAGCCTCTCTCTTCCAGGCCGGCCCGCACCCGGCGCGCGAGCTGGAGGTCTTCGGTCTTGTACGACACGAAGACCCGCAAGCCGGCCACGTCGTGGGATCGGGGATCGATGTTGGCTTGAGCTCTCACTGGTCATCCCGAGAACGACTTCAGCCTCCTCGCGGAATTTCGCCGCGATCACTCCTCGACGCGGCCCTCGGGCCGGCAGCCCGGCGCGGTATCGTTGGTGAGAATACAGGACCTGGAGGTGCCGGATGCTGGACGAGAACGCCCTGAGCGCCGTGGCGGAGATGTTGAAGGACGAATCCGGGGACGAGTGGCCGAGCCGGAAGGGCCGGTTCGTCGATCTCGCCGCACGACTGAGCCAGCGCCTGGAGCCCGAGGACGTCGACGGCTATCTC
>JASFUJ010000397.1:0-4395 GCA_050050355.1 Acidobacteriota bacterium | reverse complement strand
GGGTTGCGCCCCACCCGGTGGACCGTGGCGGCCCGCGATGCGCCGGGGATACGGTGCCTCGCATGGGACGGGGAGGTGGGAGTGCAGGCAAAGATGACAATCGGGATCATCATCATGACGCGTCGCGACCGGGGCCGGTCCCGGAGAGGTTGAAGACCATCGTGCTCCTGCGCCGCGTCAAGTGGGTCCTCCTGTTCGCCCTGGTCGCCTTCCTGGCGATCGTCGAGTACGCCCGCTACCTGCTCGAGCCCTACGGCGGCTCCCCCTGGAAGAACCTGGTGCTCGACGGCGTCATGGTGCTGTCGATCCTGTTCTTCTTCGGCGCCCTGTTCACCGGTCTCCAGACGATCGAGGAGCGGCTGACCCGACAGAACCGGGAGCTCCTCGGCCTCCACCGGGCGGCGGTGGACATCCAAGGGGACCTGTCCCTCGAGAGCGTGCTCCAGAAGGTGGTCGATCAGGCGTGCTCGCTCGTGGACGCCCGGTACGGGGCGATCTCGGTGGTGGACCGGGACGGGCGGATCCGCTCGTTCGTGACCGCCGGGTTGAGCCAGGAGGAGATCGCACGGATCGGCGAGCCGCCGCGCGGCCGGGGGCTGCTGGGCGTGCCGTTGCGGGAGGGCCAGAGGATCCGCGTCCGGAACCTGACCGACGATCCCCGCTCGGCCGGGTTTCCCGAGCACCACCCGGAGATGAGCTCGCTGCTCGCGGTGCCGATCCTGTGCAAGGGGCACGACCGCGGCAACCTCTACGTGACGGAGAAGGAGGCCGGCGCGGAGTTCAGCGCCGAGGACGAAGAGACCCTGGTGCGCTTCGCCACCACCGCCGCCATCGCCATCGACAACGCGCGCCTGCACCAGCGGCTGCGCGACCTGGCGGTGGCCGAGGAGCGGGTGCGCATCGCCCGCGAGATGCACGACGGGCTCGCCCAGGTGCTCGCCTACGTCAACGCCAAGGCCCAGGCGGTGCGCGAGTTCCTCAACAAGGGGAACCGGGAGCAGGCCCGGGCGCAGCTCGACCAGCTCGCCGATGCGGCCCGCGAGGTGTTGACCGACGTGCGCGAGGGGATCCTCGCCCTGCGAACCCAGACCGGTCCCGACCGCGGGCTGGGGGAGACGGTCGACGCCTTCATGCGCCGTTGGGAGGATCAGAGCGGAATCGTGGGGGAGATCGACTACGACGCCGACCTGCGGCTGTCCCCGACGGTGGAGCTCCAGCTCCTGCGGATCGTCCAGGAGGCCCTGTCGAACGTCCGCAAGCACTCGGGCGCACAGCGCGCCCGGGTCCAGCTCAAGTGCGTGGACAGCAAGCTGCTCGTCGACGTTCGCGACGACGGCAGCGGGTTCGATCCGGAGGCGATCCGCCAGGGTGATGCGCCCCGCTTCGGGCTGGCGATCATGCGCGAGCGGACCGTGAGCATCGGGGGTACGATAGGCTTTGACTCGGCGCCGGGTCGTGGCACCCGGGTCCACGTGGAAGTTCCCCTGGTGGAGCAGCAGTCGCAGCAGCTTCAGGAGATCTGAGATGAGAATCGTAATCGCAGACGATCACGCCCTCTTCCGCGATAGCCTGCGCAGCCTGCTGGCGGCCCGCGACCTGGAGGTCGTGGGCGAGGCCCGCAACGGCAAGGAAGCCGTGGAGCTGACCTGGCAGCTCAAGCCCGACGTGGTGCTGATGGACCTGATGATGCCCGAGATGGACGGGCTGGAAGCCACCAAGCGCCTGGCGGCCGAGCTCCCCGACGTCAAGGTCATCGTCCTGACCGCCTCCGACGACGAGGCCAACCTGTTCGAGGCGATCAAGGCCGGGGCCAAGGGCTATCTACTCAAGGACCTGGAGGCCGACCGGTTCTTCTCGCTCCTCGAAGGGGTGGCCCAGGGCGAGCCCGCACTGACGCCGTCGTTGGCCCGCAAGCTCCTGGACGAGTTCGCGCGCCCGAAACCGGCGGCGCGCGAGGAGTACGATCCGGATGCGCTCACCGAGCGCGAGCAGGAGGTGCTGGAGCTGATGGTGGACGGCATCACGTCGAATCGCCGTCTGGCCTCCGAGCTCGGGGTGAGCGAGAACACGGTCAAGTTCCACGTCCGGAACATTCTCGACAAGCTCCACCTGCACAACCGGGCCCAGGTCGTCGCCTACGCTCTGAGGCATCGCCTGGTCGAGCCCTCCACCGAGGTCTAGGGTCCGGGCGGGAGGCCGGTCGGGACCCGATCGGGTCGGCATCCCGGCGGCCCCGGGGCACGGCCTCAGCAGGCTTCTCCGAGCTCCTCCTGCACCACGTCGCGCACGTGGGGGTTGGCGTGGAGATACTCGGCGGCCATCGCCCGGTGGTGCGGATTGAGCGACAGCATGTAGAGGCACGCCTGGCGGGGGTCGACCACGCACGGGTCGTCCCAGCGCTCGAGGACCGCCGTCATGAAGCCCTTGGCCGCCAACTGGGCCTGTTCGGGCTCCAGGTCCTCGACGAACGGCCGCGCCGCGTCGGCCAGCAGGTCGCTCCTCCGGTGCCAGGCGAGGGGGCCCAGCCGGGTCGCGTATTCGTCGACGGTTCTACGCATCTGGCTGTTGAGCTTGTCGTAAAGCATTACCCTTCCTTCTGTTACGGACCGTAGCTCCGGTCTCGTAACAGCACAGTGCCCAACCCCGGGTGAAGTGGGACACCCGGGATGTCTTTCTACGGGAAAACCGAGAGCGGGATCGCGTGGTCCGGTGCCACCGGCGCGACGACGGCACCGGAAGGCGTGTCCGGATGCGGATCGGTCCGGGGACCGGCGCGGCGGCTCAATCGCCGGACGCCAGGGCACCGCGGAGCGCCGCTTCCGGCGGCACGACCAGCACGCTCGCGGGGGCGTTCCGGACCACCTCGGCGGCCACGCTGCCGATCAGGAGGCGCTCGAATCCGCTCCGTCCGTGGGTCCCGAGGACCACGAGGTCGCACGCGGTCTCGCGGGCCCGCTCCACGATCTCGTCCGCCGGATCGCCGATCCGCAGAGCGCAGTCGACGGTGCCGGCGAGCTCGCCCAGGAACCGTTCGGTGAAGGTCTCCAGGCGGCGCCGCGTCATCTCTTCCGGTGCGCCGGCGTCCTCGGCCGCGGCGAGGATCAGGCTCTGGCGCTCGGTGAGCACGAACAGGGCTTCCGAGCGGGCGGTCGAGGCGAGCCCGAGCCGTCGCAGCAGGTCCGCGGCCGAGCGTGCCACGTCGGCGGAGAGGGGGGAGAGGTCGACCGGCAGGAGCACCCTCCCGGGCGGCAGCCGCAGGTCGCCGCGCACCACCAGGACGGGCCGGGTCGCCTTGCGCAGCACCCGGCCGGCGGTCGAGCCGAAGGCCCGGGTGATGTGGTCCGGGTCCTCCGCCGCGCCGACCACCAGGAGGTCGGGGCGGAGCGAGCGGGCGACGTCCACCAGGGTCCGGTGCGGCTCTCCGGGCTCGACGGTCACGCCGTGGAGGAGATCCCCGCCGATGCCGTTGCGCTCGGCCTGCGCCGCGACGTCCCGGAGCAGGGCTTCCCGCTCCCGCTCGCGGAGGTCCTCGAGCACGTGGTCCGAGAGGATCGTGTCGTCGAAGAACTCGACCGGATAGGGCACGGCGTGCACCAGGTGCACCGTTCCGCCCAGCGCCCGGGCGACCGCGGCGGCGGCCCGGACGACGCGGTCGCTCGCGGGGGTGAGCGTGGTTCCGACCAGGACGGCGGGCTCGGTGGCGTTCATGGCGTCCCTCCCGTGGTGGGTCAGCGGTCCCGGGCGCCCAGGATACCGCGCCGGTCCGGCCGAGGCGCCACCCGGCCGGGCGGCTCCTCGACTCCCCCGGCGTGACCGACCCGGAGACCCCGGCCGAGCTTTTCGCCCATCCGGGATCGCTCCACGAGGATCAGATGCGCTTCGACACGGCTGAGCAAAGGTGCCCGAGCGAAGGTGCCCATTGTTACGGCGCTCACTCTCGGCCGGCTTCAGCCGGCCGAAATGGGCCGCGGGCCCCACCCTCTCGCCTTGCTCGAGCCAGCGTCGGCCTGTACAGTAGTGCTGTCGTCTTCACGGAAATGCAGATCGATGCCGGACCGAGTCCTCGAACGGCGCCCGGGGATCGTGCTCCGGGGCTGGTGTCGCCGGTGGCGCTCGACGCCGCGGGGCCGGCCCACGCCAGCGGACCAGTGGAATGCGAGAGCTCTCCGAGACCAGGAGCCGTAGCGATCACCGGTTCCCCCGCCGGGCCGGCCGGCAGCCGGCGGTTCGGGCTGCCTGCCTGGTCCTGCTCGCCGTGGCCGCCCCCGCCCTGGTCCACGCCCCCACCCCCCTGCCCGCCCAGCCCCCGAACCACGCCCGGGGGTTCGAGCCGCGCAACACGTTCGAGCTGGGGGATCTGGAGCACGTCAACCTGTTCAACGGCAACCTGACCCT